>JAHQWY010000188.1 GCA_029856445.1 Promethearchaeia archaeon | reverse complement strand
CCCATGAATTTCCTAGGATTAAGAAAAAATTTCTATAAAATATTTGCTGAAAGCGAAGATGCATTATCTTCAGGCTTAACTGAAAAAGATCTTCATAAGTCATGTACTGCCTGTAAAGGACGTGGTAAAATTAAAACCGACCTAGGATTTCTACCCAATATTTACGATACATGTGATGTTTGTAATGGAGCAGGTTATTCTTTAGATGCATGGAATGTCAAAGTCAATGGCATAACGCTCCCTGAATTAAATGAACTCACTATTGATGAAATCTATGAATTATTCAAAGAGGAGGAAAATATTGAAAAAAAACTGAGGATCGTAAAGGAAGTTGGTCTTGGATATCTAGTATTGAACCAATCCGCCTATACTTTATCAGGAGGAGAAGCCCAAAGACTTAAAATCGCAAAGGAGTTAAATAGGAAGAGTGTCAAAAAGTCAATGTACATCTTAGATGAACCCACTGTGGGACAACATATGGAAGATATCTCCCGTCTTATTAAAGTTCTACAACGATTAGTTGAGAAGGGGAATACTGTCGTTGTTATTGAACATCATCCACATTTTCTAGCTGCTTGTGATTGGATTATAGAACTTGGTCCTGAAGGAGGGGAAAATGGTGGTAACCAAATTTACTCTGGTACTCCTGAAATGATGGTAGAATCAAAAACTCCTACAGCACCATACATAAAAGAAGTCTTGGAGGAGATAAAATGACTTGGGTTCCATTATTATTAACAGATCCTTCACCAAACTTAAGACTTCTTGTTTTAAGAGAACTTCTGAATCGTCCGAATAATGATAATGAAGTCCAAGAATTATTCAATTTGCGTGAAAAGGATCCGATTGTCGAATCCCTTATTAAGTCTCAATTACCTGACGGTTCTTGGAGCAGTGTAGATCTTACTGGGAAAGTTTCCACTACAGGTAATCTTCAAGCAACTTCTCAAGCATTAGTAAGGTTAGGATATCTTGGATTTGATGAAAATCATATTGTTGTTAGAAAAGCTGCTGATTATGTTTATTCGAAACAATTAGATGATCATTCATGGCCGATTCCAAATACTAAAAAGGGTCCTTCTGAAGAAATTCGGGGATATGACATGATACCTCTGCAGACTGCAACTCCATTAGAAGGACTAGCTGCATGTGGTTTTTCTACAGATAAACGTGCAGAAGGAGCATATGACTGGCTAATGAAACAAAGATTAGAAGATGGAACTTGGTCTACTGGAACTGCGTCTGGAGTTTATGGAAAAGTAGGTGGTTATCGCAGGATCCCACATAGTCGCTGGGGGTGTAGGTCGTCAACGATCGCCGTGCTAAATTGTTTAGCATATCACCCAAAAAGATGTAGAAGTGATGAAGCTAAAAAAGCTCTTGATTTAACTTTAGGAATTGAGAGCAAGCAAAAATATTTATTGGGATTCATTATTTCTCGTCTTATTGGATTAGAAGAATCAAAAGGTTGGAGAACCTACTATTCCAAAATGGATGCAGCTCACATTTTAAAACTTTGCTGGAAGATTGGTGCTTCATTAGAAGATGAGAGGATTTCAGAACTCGTAGATTTTGTTAAAGCGGAACAAAATGAATATGGAATATGGAAATCTTCATTACACCCTCAAGCGTCTCGATGGTTAACATTTGATTTATTAAGAACTCTCTCTCATTTAGAAATTAATACTGATTGGATTAGTATAGAACCAAGAACACCTTTTCAAGAATATCCTAAGAAATTGAAAAGATTCTAAAATTTATACTTACAGGCATCGTAAATTTTTGTGGTTATAGCATTCATTCGTCTCATATTGTTTTCCAAATCCAACATAGTGTTGCTATTGAAATTAATAATGAGATCTACTTGTGGATCGCAGAAATTTAGACATGAACTTCTACCTCCATGTCCAAAAGCGTCTTGGGAACAAATTAAAGAATTACTTTTTCCTTTTGCGAAACCTAGACCCCAATCAGGTGAAACTTGAAAGGCTGGTGTACTAAATGTTAAATCAGCAATACCCATTCTATGTGTTTTCGTAAAGTATTTAACAGTATCTTCTTTAAGAATTCGAATTCCATCCGATTCCCCTCCATTCCAAAGGGATCGATAGAATTTTCCCATATCATTCGCGGTGCTATAACCATTGGTACCAGGATAAATTCTTCCTTCAAAGTTATTAATCCATAAATGAATTTCTTCAGATTTGTTAGGGGTATCTTTTAAAGCCAGACGGTTACCAAGTTCCTTTGCTCTTTGTTTTGTCATCCCTAAATATGAAGAATCCATTCCAAGCGGTATAAATATTTCTTCTTTCAAATAATCATCAATTCGACGTCCATCAATTCTGCGAACAATTTCACCTAGAATTATCCAGCCGGATCGTGGATGATAACCACATTGTGTTCCTGGTTCATATTCAGCAGTTTCATTGCAAATATCTATAATTATTTCTTCCCAACTGGCAGTAAGCCATTTTGGGTACATCAACATTGGAAATCCACCAGCATGTATTAAAATATGTTTAATTGTGCAACCTTCTTTCCCATTTTTAAATTCAGGAATAATACTCTGGACAGTTTGATTAATACTAAGCTTCTTACTTTCCCATAATTGAGCGATTGCTACGGTAGTCCAAGGTTTACCACTAGACCATAATGCCAAAATTGAATCACTACGCATCTGAATACCAGGTTTAGCTTCCCCAACAGCAAAATCAAGTGCTGTCTGTCCTTTTCTTGATACATGAAGTTGAGCTCCTGTATTTAAACCTTCAGTTACTTGATTTTCAAGTGTTTTTATAACATCATTTAAGCTGGTTTTATCTATCCCCACTTCTTCGGGATTACCCTTTATGCCACCAATCATTATATTCACTTCAATTTTATATTTTTTATAATCTTTCAGCCAATAAATATTAATATCTTCGTCAGAATCTTCATAAAATACAGTTTTTGATTTTTATCTCAACTTTAGTCATCAAAATAATACAGATTTTTCGAATGAAAGATCCTAATGAAGGAGCACAGCCCCAATCTAATTCACAAAAAGACATTGAGAACTAGATTAATGAGAAGTTTAGTCTAGATTACGATTTATAAGAAATTAATGTAAATATTAATATTCTATTCTATTTTACTGAATGACTATTTCAAATTAATAGTTAACTTTTCCAAATTTAATTTCCAGACTTTTTCTGGTGCTCTTTTGCTTTCACTAGGTTTGTAATCTGACAGTATAATACCTACACTTTCTAATTCTCGTAAATGATAATACAAGCTAGGTTTTTTTAAGTTTTTAAAATCCGCCTTGCCACACAATCCACTACATTGATTTTCATCAGAATCTAGATTTTCATTTATATCTTTAAGAAATTTAAAAATTTCTTCAGAAGATTTAGGTTCTTCTTTCAAATAATCAATAATAACCCATCGAATATGACAGTGTAATGCCTTAATATATTTTTCTATCTCATTAAGGGTAATTTCTTTAGTCATTTATCCTAAACCTTCAAGATTTTAAATTATATATATTTTGGAAATATTTAAATATATGGTTTGATTAGTTAAGTCGATCATTTAATTAATTAAAATTTTATATTAATTATTATAAAAAAGAGGATAATAATGGAAGAAAAACGAAGAGAAGGATGTGATTGCGATAAACTAGAAGTTAGGGATCAATTTCCAAGAGGATGTTGTTCTCTAAATCAAATCATAAAATGTCATGGTGACCAACCAATAGATGAGCTTTTTAAGCATATTCAATTAAAAGAAGAAAAATAAAAAAGTTCTCAAGAATTAGGTATTACTATGAACGCGATTATTGTAAATAATTTAGCTAAACATTTTGAATCCCCTAAAAAAGGAAAGCCTGGAAGGATGGGAACAAATAATCCCCAAGTAAAAATGGGTTTAATTCGTGCAGTCGATGGAATTAGTTTTGAAGTGAAAAAAGGGGAAATCTTTGGATTTCTAGGCCCAAATGGTGCTGGAAAAACAACAACAATTCGAATGATGACAGGAGTATTAAGACCGACTAAAGGGAATGTGTCAATTTTTGGAAAGGATGTTTGGAAAAATCAAATTCTCGTGAAACAAATTACTGGAAATGTTCCTGAGGAAGCTAACGTATATTTTGATTTGTCTGGGTTTCAAAATCTAACATTCATTGGAGAAATCTATGGTATTCCTAAAAAAATCCGTATTGAACGTGCAGAGAATCTTCTTAAAAAATTTGAATTATATGAGAAGCGAAATTTGAAATCAATGAAATATTCGAAGGGGATGAAGCAACGTTTGTTATTATGTATGGCTCTAATGAGTGATCCAGAAATCTTATTTCTTGATGAACCTACAAGTGGATTAGACGTGCAATCTGCTCGTATAATTAAACAATTAGTAAGAGAGTATAATGAAAAAGGTGTAACAGTCTTTCTGACTACTCACGATATGGAAGTAGCAAATGAATTATGTCATAGAATCGCAATTATTAATCATGGTAAAATAATAAGTTTGGATACTCCTGAAAACTTAAAGAAACTAACTCAAGAGTATAAAGCAATTGATTTTTATTTTGATCATAGTGTTGATGTAACTAAAATTGAAGAATTGTCTTCTGTAAGAGAAGTGCAAAAGGTAAGGGAGGGTTTCCATGTAATTGTGGAGGACATTCATGAAAGTGTATGTGAAATTGTGGATTTCATTAAAGAAAATCATTTTATAATAAAACAATTAAATACACACCAACCAAAATTAGAAGATGCATTCTTAAAAATTATTGAGAGAGGTGATAGAAATTAATTCCGATTTCCTAATTAGCAAGAAATCTAAATTTAGTAATTTTAAGATTCAATTAAGAAGATCTTTCACTATTACCAAGAAAGATTTGAAAATATATTATAATAAACCTCCTGTGTTAATTCAAGGAATATTTTTTCCAAT
The DNA here is from genome assembly GCA_029856445.1 of Promethearchaeia archaeon. Taxonomy (GTDB): domain Archaea; phylum Asgardarchaeota; class Lokiarchaeia; order Sigyniarchaeales; family SOKP01; genus Loki-b32. The sequence goes on along the minus strand of JAHQWY010000188.1, from coordinate 2,418 downwards.
AATATTATTCTTTGCTTTTACAGTTGGAAGAAACATAGAACCAGTTTATCTTATATCTGGAATAATGACAATGGTTCTTTTCTTAACTTCTACTTCATTAGGTCCAATTATTTTTCCATGGGAAACTATGCGTGGTACTTTAGAACGCTTAATAACTTGTCCGATTTCAATTAAAACAATAATGATTGGGAGTATTTGGAGTTCATTTATCTACGGAGTGTTATTCTCATCAATTCCCTTAATTTTTGGAATATTATTTTTATCGAGTAGCTTAACTATTAATTATTTTCTTATTATTGTTGCTATGATCATTGCTTCTTTAGTCTTTTCTAGTTTTAGTCTGATTATATCTGCTCCACCAACGAGAAATCCAGGGAATACAATGATTTTACAAATTTTTATCAAATTTCCATTACTTTTTATCAGCCCTCTTTTTATGCCAATTCATTCAATTCCAACAGCGGTAATATCTCCACTTACATATTGCCTTGATGTAATAAACGTCGGATTAGGAGAAGTTAGTGCATTTGGGCCTTTTGGTTTACTAATTGATGTTTTAGGTTTATTAGCCATTGGATTTGGATTTCTTTTTTTAGCTTTCGCTATTCATCAAAAAACACTGGAAAAGAGATTTCAAGGATAAATATTACTTTTAGTTATTACTTTTTTTTTTATGTATAATTTTTAATTTTAAAGAAATAGAGGTTTATCTAAACAAAAAAAATTTCTCTATAAATCTTTAAATTAAGACTACTGGTTAAAAGCCTAATTCAAGAATTTTCTCTTTATTCAATTTAACTATTTCTGGTGTAAGTGTGTAAAATTTCCAGAGGATTATGGTTGCGATAAGCATAAAAATCATAGGTATCACAGCAAAATGGATCCGAATTCCGATTATTGCAGAAGGCGGTTGATCTATAGGATCACCTCCTTCCACAAAACCCGTGAGAATGTGAACTGTAGCAAAACTCACAGCTTGAGCAACAAAAGCAGCTCTAGCTACAAAGGTTTGTATTCCTTGATAAATACCTTCCTTCCTACGGTTTGACATAACCACGGACTCATCAATAGTATTTGATCTCACGGGATCCAACATAACCCAATATGTACCCTCAAAGAAACCCCATATGAAAATAGCGAAGATCATAATAGCGAAATCTGTAACGAAAAAAAGTGGTCCCGTCGCAACTGTCAAACATGCTGCAGCTATAATTTGTGTTCTACGGTCATTATTTGTTTTATCTGCGATTTTCGCCCATACAGGCATTCCACACATCATTCCTAAAAACAATCCTAAAAATATAAAAATAGAATCACCTGCTTCTATACCTAACACATATCGACCAACATAAGAGACTGATCCAATCATGCTTTGAACTAATGCTGCATAAAATGTGAAAGAAACGATATATGCTACCCAATTTTTATGTTTTAGAGAACGTTTGTATTCTTTGAAAAAAGATTCAAGTTCCATTCCTTCTTCACATTTATCCAGGTAACAATCAATCCGTACTTGATCCTCCCGACTGCCAGGAATCGCCAATGCTAAAGCAATTAAACACACAATAATTACTGCTCCTGATTGAATTATATAAGTATGTACTTCTCCATATTCGACAAAAAGAGAGGGAATAACAAATCCTAATGCTGTTCCAGCAGCTGCTACAGGAGTACTCAAAGCCGAAGCTAACCTTCTTTCACTTGTTCCCCGAAATTTATCTGGGAAGAGCGCATAAAAATTTACCCCAAATATAGATGCAAAGGTGTCATATATACAGATGATAATTACAAGCCATGCAAATATGATCCAAGCACCTTGTTGTGGATCTACAGAAGGTGGAGTGAATATAAGTAGATAACTTAAAATCCAAGGGATACCCCCTATTAGAACCCAGGGAAATCGTCTTCCCCATCTTTTTGTAAACCTAAAGGGACGATCTGTCAAATAACCAACTAATGGATCATTAAACGCATTCCAAATTGCAAAAAAAACATATCCCACCATAACCATCCATGATTTTAATCCAATTTCTGTCTCATAATAAAAGAATACATATGCCCCGAAACACATATTGAAGAATTCACTTATGAATTTTCCAGAACCATAGGATAACATATTCTTTTTTGAGTGTGGAATTTCAATTTCTTCTAATGTCATGTTATAAGACCTATTAAAAATCTATTTTTTTAAAATAAGGGTTATTTAATGCTATCCAATAAATGGATTTATGTATCAGTTTAATATAAAACTTTATTCTTTTGTTAAGTTTTTTGTGTTACCTTTACTTCTATGAAACTCACTTCTGTCTTAATAATAAATTATAAAAATCATATATTATTAGTTCACGCTCTTCAGCAATTTCTTTAGAAATATCTAAATACAATTTATCTTTAAGTTTTAAAATTTTGTTTTCTAAA
>JAHQWY010000187.1 GCA_029856445.1 Promethearchaeia archaeon | reverse complement strand
ATTCTCTCGGCACATATAACTTCCCATATTTGGGATATAATCTCTGCATCATCCGGTATAGCTTTCCGGATTTTTATATCCAATAATTCCACCTAAATATCTAAGTTTTGATTAAAAGAACTATATCTTGTTGGAAATTAATAATTGAAATAATATAAAAATAAAAAGAAATTTCAAAAAAATGTTTAATCTTCATCCCAATCTACGTCTACGACTTTCTTTTTCTTCTCTTCTTCATCTTTTTCTTTCTTGTAGGTGGCACCACCATCTTTAGTTCCACCCATTCCACCTGGAGGAACTCCACCCATTCCACCTGGAGGAACACCTCCCATACCACTGGCTGCACGTTGAGCTTGCTCTGCTGCTTGTTGATAAACTTGTTCTTTTTCTTGTGATTGATAAATCCTTTGGGAAAAGCTATACATGGACTTTTGAAGATTTTCAATACCCATTTTAATTCGATTTGTATCTTCAGATTTTATATCTTCTTCTAATGATGTTATGGCTGCTTCAATTTCTTTCTTTTCATTTTCTTGGATTTTGTCCTTGTTATCCTCCATTAACTTTCTTGTTTGATAGATCATAGAATCAGCCGTATTTTTTGCTTCGACTAGTTCCCTCACTTTTTTATCTTCTTCTTCAAATTTTGAGGCAGTTCTAACCTTTTCCTCGATTTCTTCTGAAGTTAAACCTTGAGCACCTGAAACTGTTATTCCGGTTTCCTTTCCTGTACCAAGATCTTTAGCAGTAACATGAACTATACCATCTGCATCAATCGAAAATTTTACCTCGATTTGAGGGATGCCCCTTGGAGCAGGGGGAATACCTGTCAAATGAAACATACCTAAAGAGATATTATCTTTTGCCATTGCTCGTTCTCCTTGAAGGACATTTATAGTTACTGCTGGTTGATTATCTGCTGCAGTACTAAAAACTTGACTTTTCTCTGTTGGAATAGTAGTATTTCTCTCTATTAATTTTGTAAAAACACCTCCAAGAGTCTCAACTCCTAATGAAAGGGGAGTAACATCCAATAAAAGAAGATCTTCCACATCCCCTGCAATAATACCCCCTTGAATTGCTGCTCCTATAGCTACACATTCCATAGGATCAACTGAGTGCTCTGGCTCTTTTCCAAAAAATTTCTTAAATCTATCTTGAACTGAAGGCATACGAGTAGGACCGCCTACTAGGATAATCTTATCAACTTCATTTACAGATAATTTGGCATCAGAAACAGCTCTTCGCATTATTGGATCCAATCTTTTAAGAGTTGGTTCAATTAATGATTCTAATTTTGCTCTCGTAAGTTCCATGGTTAAATGAACTGGATTGCCTTCTTTTTGCGAAATATATGGTAAATTTATTGTAGTTGATAGGGTTGTTGACAATTCTATTTTTGCCTTCTCACCAGCATCCTTGATTCTGATCCAAGCTTTGCTATCACCTTTTAAATCAATCCCTTCTTTCTTCTTAAACTCTTCAGTTACCCAATCGATAATAGCGTTATCCATATCAGTGCCACCTAGTTGTGTGTCGCCTGCGGTTGACATAACCTCGACCACGCCCTCTCCATATTCCATTAGAGTGATATCGAATGTACCACCACCCAAATCAAGCACACAGATTTTCATTAACTTGTTTTTTGTATCTTTGTCAAGGCCATAAGCCAAACATGCAGCAGTCGGTTCGTTAATCATTCTAACAACTTCTAAACCGGCAATTTCTCCAGCATTTTTTGTAGCAGTTCGTTGTGCATCATTAAAATAAGCAGGAACGGTTATCACGGCTTTCTTGACTTCCTCTCCTAAGTATGCGGATGCATCTGTCTTGATTTTTTTAAGTATCATGGCGCTTATTTCTTCAGGTGAGAATTCTTGAGTCTTATCACCTACCTGTAATTTTGCTTTATAAGATGTGCCCATTTTACGTTTGATTGCTGTAACAGTACCGTCAGGATTAGATACAGCTTGTCTACGAGCTGGTTCTCCTACAATTTTACGACCATTCTCGTCAAATGCAACATAGGAAGGAAAAGCTTTTCCCCCTAAAGTCCTCCCTTCAGCAGCGGGGATTATTTCAGGTTGAGCGGTCGCACTTAAAACAGCACACGCACTATTTGATGTTCCAAGATCTATACCTATGATTTTCTCTTTGCGAGTAGATTTTTTAGATTCCTCTTTTTTTTCTTCTTCACTCATATTACTCTCATCTTTTATATATGGAATTATGAGTATTACTAAATTTCAATGGTTTTCGAATATTTAATAATTTAATGTTTATAAATTTGTAATTCTACCAATACTAATTAAGTATTAATTAAAATAAAGTTAAAAATTTTATTTATAAAGATCTCAATATCATAAAAAAGGGATGAAGATAATTTTAATCATATAATATCTTCAAGATTTCCTATCCCTGTCTTTATATAATTAAAGTAATTACTAATGGAAAGATTAGAATGATTGATAAGATACTCCAAAACCAGCACGACCCAAACATTCTTGTTTGCTTTTTATAATTTGAGTATTCTTCTCTAAAACCGATCTCAACATCATACAATTCCTCTAATTTTGCCTGAATGAAATTCCCTAAAAGAATAAAAGGAAATAAAATTAAACCATCTATATTTATAGATGTTAAATTTTTTTTAAAACAAAAGGTAGATATCTTCCTACTTCATTGCGATAAGATCTATATTTTTCACCAAATCTTCGAAGTAAAAACTTTTCCTCATCAATTACTTTTGCATTAAATGTAAGTATGTTAAAAATGCATATTAATAACGCAATTCCTGTTGGAATAATTAAAAAGGTACCAGTAACAAGTAAAAATATACCAAAGACAATAGGATTTCTCATTGTTTTATAAATACCAGAAGTAATAAGCTCAGTCTCGTCTATAGGAAGTTCAATCCTAAAGTTTATGCCAAGTGCGATAATACCTAAAATTTCAAAGAGAAATCCAACCGAAATACTAACCATTCCAGTAATAATTATTGGAGTATTACATAAGAGATTCAGGCGCAATAAATTTTCTATTAAACTATTGAGAAAAATATATGTAATAATAAGGCCCAACCACAAAAATATTGATACTGAACTAAGATGTGTTAATAAAGATGCCCCTTCATGGACACCATGAGGATTATTTCCACTCTTTTTTACTATTATAAGAGGCCACAGAAATCCTATTATAAATAGAATTAAAGAAATGATGAAAAAATATTTGATATATACTGTCTCTATTATTTTACAACACCACTTTAGATCTAAATTATTACATTCTTAAAATTCTCAAAAAAAAATGAAATATCGTGGAACTTGGCTGTTGTAGTTAATGTAAGATTCACCATATTGTTCGATTAATGCTTTTTCCTCTCCTAAAATGCTAAAATGAGAACATATAATTGAAACGAATAGAAAATTTAAATTTATCCAAGATCCTATGGTTAAAATCATCCCTGTAAATAAAATATACAATGATATCATCTGAGGATTGCGAGATATTTTATATAATCCATTTATGATGGGTTTGCCAGAAGGGGCATTTCTATAGTTTAAAATCGATATCACAAGCAAGCTTAAACCTATTAAATATACTAGATTTCCGATGAAAAATTCAATATTTCCTATTTGTAAAGCCCCAAAAAGAATCATTATGATATTAACAAATGAAAAAGTCTTTCCGAGCGCAGTTATTCTTTTAGTCTTTCTATCCCATGATGATCTATCATATAATCGCTTTCTAACGTCTTTAGAACAAGTACTCATCGTGATTATAAATACAATCATATAAAAAGCAAAATAAATCCATCCGTTTAGCAATCTAAAACCAATATCTGGAAATAAATTCATTTATATTACATCAAATTATTTTATTTCTTTTATATAAGGAGTTCAGGGAGAATTTATTGAAAAATGATTTCTTCTAAATAAAAATTAAGTAAGCATTCTATTTAAATCTTTTAGGTAAGACTAAATTAATTATTTTAATCTTAAATTAGATTGCCAATAAATGGATAAGAATAAATATGTTATACGTTAGAATAAAATATAAATATAAAAAGATAAAATCCTTTAAATTAACCTAGGATTCTTGCTTTAATATATGATTTAACCTTTATCTAAGAATTATTTGACTAAGTATTTTTATTTATAAAGATCTCAATATCATAAAAAATAAAAAATAAAATCAATTTTTAATCATATATTCATATTTCATTATGTTAAGGAATTGAATATGACTGAAAATAGTAATAACGAAACAAAAGAAACGTCAACGGAAGACATAAATAGTATCTCTGAAAAAGAAGATATAAAAGACGATGTTGAATCAACAAATGAAGTAAAATCTGAGGAAATCAAACAATTAGAGGAAAAAGATCATTATGAGTTAGATTATTTTTCCAAAGAAGAAACTCTTGAAAAACTTAAAAATTTAGAGAAGGAATTCACAGAAATTAAAGAAAAAGCTCAAAAATTTCAGAAAGAAAACGAAAACTCAAAAAATAAATACATGCATTTACAAGCTGAATTTGAAAATGCTCAGAAGCGCTGGAATAAGTCTCAACAAGATTTAAGAACTCAATATACTGCTTCAGTCTTGAAGAACTTCTTACCTTTATATGACTCATTTAAGAAAGCTCTTAATAGTGCAAATGAGACTGAAAAAAATCTACTAAACGGTTTTTATGGTCAGTTTATGAATATTTTCAAATCATACGGAGCAGAACCAATTGAGGTTAATATTAATGATACCTTCGATTACAGTAAACATGAAGCATTAACTTCAGTTGAAAAAGAAGATTTACCAGAGAATAACATTGTAGAAATCATTCAAGATGGGTTTAAATATGGGAAGGAAGTTATACGTTATACTAAAGTCGTCGTCTCCCGAAAACCTAAACCACCACCAGAACCAGAGCCTCAAGAAAAAGTAGTTGAAGAAGTAGAAACTGAGGAATCTGATTTAGAAGAACCTGAGATCGACGAGGAATCGAAAGAAAAAAAAACAAAGAAAAAAAATTGAAAAAGTCTAAATAAGATAAGGAGAACGATAAAACGACTTAAACTATAACTAACATTAGTATTTCAACTTTTTTTGATTTTAACCTAAAAGATTATTAGCTTAAATTTTCTAATATACATAGATCCCAATATAATAAATAATTGGGAGAAATTTAACTAAAAAATTTACACAATTTGATAAATTATAGGTGAAAAATAATAGGATTAAGATTAGCCTCAGGAATGGCTATAACTGCTTTATTCGCACTACTTTATGCGGTTGTGTTTGTAATCGGTGTTTGGTTCTTACCATCATCTATATGGGGTTTAGTAATAATGGTAGGATTTACAATAGCTATAGTGTTGTTTCAATATGGAATATCTCCATTAATCATAGGTTGGATTTACAGGATTGATTGGATTCCTTATGAAGAATTCGCTGGAAGATTTCCTCATATGGCCGACTCTCTTAATAAAGTAGTAGCTTACAATGGAATAAAGATGCCTCGACTTGGTATTATTCATGATCTCAACCCTAATGCCTTCACATATGGATGGAGTAAGAATTCTGCTAGAGTCGTAATCACAGATGGTATATTGAAATACTTGAATAAGAAAGAGCAAAATGCGGTATTTTCACATGAATTAGGCCATGTGGTGCATTCAGATTTTATAATAATGACGATTGTTTTTGCAATTCCATTAGTATTGTTAACAATTGCGAGATGGGCTTATTATACAAGTTGGTTTTCAGGAAGAAGACGTTCAAGTGATGACGAAGCTAATGCTATATATCTTTTATTAATTGCGGTTGCAGTGTTATCCTACCTTAGCTATTATTTAGGATATCTAATATCATTAATCGTAAGCAGGGTTCGTGAATATTACGCTGACCAACATGCTGCAGAAGTGTTAGAAGATCCGAATCCTCTATCAACAGGTTTGGTAAAGATTGCTTATGGATTATTAGTCGATAGAGATATTAATGTGGATGTTAGAGAAAGAAATAGATCAAAAGTTCGTGCCCTAAGGGGATTAGGAATTTTTGATCCAAGCGCAGCAAAAGGTTTAGGTATTATAAGTGTGAGCACCCAAGGAGTCTTATCCATGGATGCAATTGAAGGAGCCGCAGCATGGGATTTATATAATCCTTGGGCAAGGTATTACCAATTTCTCTCTACACACCCATTACCAGCAAGAAGAATCCAACGTTTAAATGATCAATGCGAATTTTATGGTAAAAAACCTGAAATTGACTTCACTCATGCAAAAGAAATTAAAGAACAACAAGCAGGAAAAACATTGTGGGATCAGTTTCTTTTTGATATATTTATGAAAGCACTTCCTACTCTTATCTTTATTGCTCTACTTGCAATAACCATTGTATGGCTCTTTGCTCTTGCTGAAATTATTACAATACCTTGGTTAAATGAGAAAGTTATGTTGATGATGTGGGCAATTGGATTTTATATAATTGGCTTTGGTTCGATACTCAAAACGAAGTTTATGTATAAAAGTGGATTTGAAGCCAAAAGAGTCGTTGACCTCGTGACAAATGTAAAAGCAAGTCCAATGAGATCAGTCCCTGCAATTATGGAGGGAAAAATTATTGGAAGAGGGATTCCAGGATATTACTTCAGTGAGGACATGTATTTCCAAGACGAAACAGGTTTGATGTATGTTGATTATCGGTTCGGTATTGGTATAGTAGATCTAATTTTCTCCCTTAGAACCGTCAAAAGAATTGTAGGACAACGCGTCAAAATCAAAGGATGGTATAGAAGAGGGCCCTCACCATATATTCAAGTAGATACTATTGAAACAGAAATGGGACGTCGACATAGAAATTATGCAAAGCATTTACGTTATTTCTGGGCAGTATTAGCATTTATATTAGGTATAGGTTGCCTATACTTCTGGTTTATAATATAAAATTATTTTTTTTCTTCATTTTATATATTTCTTTTTTTTATCATTAAAGACATTTAAATCGCTAATTATAATTATTTGACATTATTTATGTAATCAAAGCTAAAAGATTATTAGGAGTGCTTTGCTTTATTACATAAAAAGTAGTATGAGAAGAAAGAAGATGGCTGAAGAACCACAACTTCCTCCGATTCCTGCTATTGGGGATATTTTAGAACGTAAAGACAGATTTGTTGAGAGGAAACATAGTGTTATAAAATGTGGAGAATGTCAAGCGGATTTTTTACGGTTATTCAAAACAGGAGACTTTGTTTTCAAAAAGCTCACGGATGAAGAATGTGAGAAATGCCATCGGAGCAAATCTTTAACAATCATTGAAATTTATTCTGAGTGGGTTGACCCAAAAAAGAAATCCTAATTGTCCCGCTTCTCAAAAAAAAGTTTTAAAATTTCACCTGCTAGAG
>JAHQWY010000186.1 GCA_029856445.1 Promethearchaeia archaeon | reverse complement strand
CCTCGTAAGGCCTGGGTCGTTGTCTCAGTACCCATCTCGGGGCTCCCGCTCTCACGGCCCCTATCGATTATCGGCTTGGTGAGCCATTACCTCACCAACGACCATAATCGACCACGATCCTATCCTATAGCGGATAAGAACCATTTTTCTTATCCCTTTAGTCGAAAAACTTTTCCAAGCCTTTTCAACTATGAAACATTATCCTCAGTTTCCCGAGGTTATTTTTCTCTATAGGGTAAGTTGATCATGTGTTATTGAGCAGTCTGCCATGGGAAATTTAGGTATCCCATTCGACTCGCATGGCTTATCCTCACCCAAATAGCAGTCGGGTCCGGCAGGATCAACCGGAATTAATAAATTGTGAAGTTATCACATGGCTAATTTTAGAATTTGGAATTCTAACTTAATTGGGGAATTAATTAAACTTTCTTCAGTTATATTACCTAAAATATAACTACATTTTTTATATCGCATCTATGATAAAACTCTTCATTTAACGGATGTTTACCGTAATCCAAGCTTACACCGGTAAAGATGCGATTTGCTATTATATTATAAAGGCACGATATATTTTAAATTTTTTTGTTTTTCTTAGTAGATTCAAGTTTAGATTATTAAATTTTCGTAGTTTAAAAATCTCTATAAAAATAAAATGATATCATTTCAAAAATATAATATTTTGTTTGATATGCAGCTCAATGAAAAAATTGGAATCCATTTAGACCAAATAAAACAAATAAAAGGTGTAGAGAACGCTGTTTTAACTCAGAGAGATGGAAATCCAATTCAATCAACAGGAGTATGGTTTTCCAAAGATGAAATATTTAATGTAAGTTCCGCTACCAGCGCTATTTTTAATGTAGGTATACATTTACATCCTAAAGATTTAAAGTATATATTAATAGAGGGAAAAAAAGCAAAAATTTTGATAGCACCATTAAATAGTCCAGTTCATAACTCATTAAATAGGATATTAGAAGTGCAAGGGATTTTAGATGATAAACATGAATTTTTCATAGCTATTACTGCTCAACCTAATATTAATTTAGGGGGTATTTTCCTCCAAACCAGTGAATGTTTGAGAAAAATTAAAACTAGCCTAATAACATCAGGAGAGACTTTTAAACCACCTTTAATTCAGTTTAATAGTCAAAAGATTCAAAATATAATAGAAGGTTTCAATGTCAAAGAAAACGAGCAGTTAAATTTCAAATTATCTCCATTTTCCTTAAGTTTTTCAAAATCTATATCAGTAGAATTGAAAAATGCGATCAATAATATTTCTAAGATGATACCTGATTTAAAGTATGCTTTTATAACAATTGAAGGTGGTTTCATCGCTTCCAAATTATTAAAAAACACGGAAGTGAATACAGAGATATTAGATAACGCCTCTGCTATGAGTTATTCTCTCTTTCAAACAGCCAATCGATGTGCGTGGTTATTAAAAAAGATGCATGCAGAGAGTATTTTACTTGATTGTCAACATACTTTTCAATTTATTGAAGGATTGGGAAAATCAATATTTTGTGCTGTTATAGGAAAAACCAGGCAAAAACTAGGGCTAATAAGGTTAATACTTCCACAATTTACAAAGAAAATTAGAAATCTTATTAAAGAAGCATCCGAAATTCAGGATGTGCAAACCTTTGACATAAAAAGGATGTTAGGAGAATTAGTGATAAAGTGATAGTGATAAGAAAATGAATTTTTTCAAAATCTTAGATAAATTCAAAAGACACTATATCTCATTAATTCTCTATTGCTTATTGGATAGAATTCCAATAATCGTTATAGGAGATGATTCGGAAGAAATAAATAGCTTTTTGATTGAATTATCTGAACTTGTTCATTTTCGAAGGGATTACGTTTTTTATACAGATTTTATATCCTTAGAAGAGTATGAAGATTTAATTGCAAATGAAAATATTGATTATAATTACCAGAGAGCTCATATAAGATGTCCCTGCGAAGTCGGGATTAAGGCGTTAAATACTTTTAAAAACGTTGATTCTTGGCTTATTGGAATAGTAGTTCCGAAAAAAAAAGAAGACCTATTTAGATTAAAGGATTTTATCAGCAGAAAAGCGAAAATCATTTTATATATATCGTTCTATTCTAATAATTTTTCAATAGATTTAGAGCAAATTAATTTAAAATCATTAGATTTAACACTCGAAGATAATATATTTAAGAAAATTTCACAAGACACTGAAAAATCAATAATTAAGATGAAGCGTGTTTTAAATGATAAAATTACTTCAAATCAATTAGATAAAGATCTCGTAAAAACATTATTAGATTTTGAGATCGAAAAAGGTGAATTAAAAAGAAATATATTCAAAAGGGAAATTCAGAATTTCTATTCTGGCTCTAAACGAGCTTTTTTCATATTATCAAGATTAAATTTGTTGAATGATATTGAAATCTATACAAAAATTGGTAGTAAAACTTTACTAGAAACAATAGATTATGAAGAAGCCCCAATAGAAAGAATAATATCATTTATAAATAAGGAATGGGGTGAAGATTTTTCAGATTTGATCGAGGATGGTAAGAAATCATTTGTAGGTGATAAAATTGTATCACTATGGGGTTAGAATTAAAAATGATATTTGATTTTGAAAATAAAACCTTACAAGTTAAAATAGTCTATTATGGACCAGCTATGTCAGGGAAAACAACTTCAGTGAGATTTCTGTTTTCTTGCTTTAATAAAGAAAATTCGTTAAAATCGATTGAGAGTACAGTGGGTAGGACATTATTTTTTGATTTTGGAGTATTAAATTTTAAAGGTACTAAATGGAACTTGAAATTTTTAGTCTATTCCGCAACTGGTCAAGATTTTTATGCCAGTACAAGACCAGCAACATTAAATGGAGTAGATGGATTAATATTTGTAGTTGATTCACAAAAAGAATGCTTGGAACACAATTTAAGGTCATGGAATGAACTAGAAACCTTGTTTGGTCGCGAAATTTACAAGATTCCTGTTGTAATATCATTAAACAAATCTGATTTAAATGAAACAAACAGGTTGCAAGAGACTGACTTTCTTTCACGCATTGAATATATAAAATTTAATCAAATATCCTTAAAAAAAACTGCTGCGATAAAAGGAGAAGGTGTTTTGGATTCATTTAGTCAGTTAATTAAATTTATATTCCCCCAACTGATAATAAATTTGGAAGTAAGCAAGTAATTTTTATCTAGTTTCTAATTTTCAATTTTTTGGTACATATTTTTTGAAATTCTTTTAATATAACCATACAAAACAAATTGATTTAATAAGTTTCTGACTTTCCTTACTTCAGAAGCATCAATTCCTAAGACGCTCATTAACTGAAAAATTGAAAATTGCTCAGATAAGCTATCTTTTATTCTATTATATAAACCCGTTCTTTATTCACTTTGATAATTGTTAAAATTATTCAATTATAATGAGGGAATATTTTTATATTTTATTTAAATCTTGTAGAATTTAATTAAAGGGTTTAAGGTTTTTATAATCCTCAAAGTAACTATAAGTTATCATTCCTACTTCTCGTAGATCATCCTTGTCCAGTCATTTTCATCGAATATTTACAACCTTAAATTTCCCTTATATCCTAAATTGTTCAATTAATAAATTGATATTAGGTTTGCTGTCAAAATGCTAAAATAAGTAAAAAATATTTTACATGGTATTTTAAAATTCACGAAAATCCTTAAAATCATCTCCAACTGGAGCTTGACCATCACCATATATCTGATAGACACCAGTTCTCCTCGCACATTCAGAAAAACTACGATAAAGATTACTTTTTTTTTCATATAAAGCACATGTTTTATAGATTATAGGATTCCACCTATATAATTTATCTCCTGGTTCATACCATAGTTTTTCATCTTTTAATACTTGCTTAAAATCCTCTTCTCCAATTACTTCAGTTAAATCCTGCTTATTTAACATAACTATGAGAGGGATTTCTTTAATTAACTTCCCTCTCGTAATATTCTTTAATTCTTTTAATGATTCTATATTATCTTCAAAAAAATGAGTTTGTGAATCAACAGTAAAAATAACTCCGTCTGTTCCTTTAAAAATTTTTTTTCTTAAGGGAGAAAACCTTCTTTGTCCTGCGACAGTATATACATGATAAAAAACTTTTCCTCTGCTTTTCTGTTTCGTAGACATAAAAATACCTCTATCAAAATAAAGAGTTGAGCCACTAGCCATTGAAATCTTTGTTAAATTGCCGGTTGGAGCAATGTCTTTTTCACTTTCTTTTGTTAATCTATATAGTGCATCGACAATTGTAGTTTTTCCTGAACCTGCCATACCCCAATAGAGGATCTTTATATAAACCTTATGATCTGATGTGAAGCGAACCATAGAAAATTCTACCTTAATAAATCAATTATAAAGTAAATAAATCGTTCCTTTGATTATTTTAAATTAAAATTAGTGATAAACCAAAAATATTTTTAGTTATTATTAAAATAAATAATTTAATACTATTATAATTAAGTATTTATAATTCCTTTTTGATATTTTAACTTTTATACAAAATTTATTTTAAGTAATTTATGTTAAATATTTTATCGTTATTTATAATCTACAAATGTTTCTCCTAATCTAATTTTATAATTACACCACAAGATTAATTTGTTATAATTTTCTCCAACCTTACCTTCTCTTATTATTAAATTGATGATATCTGAATACATTATCTCTCTTTTACCTTGAAATTTTTCATTTAACTTTCTCTGTATTTCGCTTAGTAACTTTATATTATAGTCTGGAATGTATTTAATGTGGACACGATTTTGATCCGTTTTCATTATATCCCTCTGAGATTATATTGAACACATTTAAATTTGTTTTATATAATTCTACATCTGACATTTTAAATCCCTTATTTTTTACTTTTCATTATCTCTCCCTCTTACCCTACGGATAAAGGTTTCCTGAACCAGAAAGGATATTCCCTCTAACCCAACACTTGTTATACGTAGTTAAAATAAAGTCGGCAAGAAATGTTATCTCAAAAACTGAACAAAACTAGTGTTTAATATTAGTAAAAAAGAAATCAATTTAAATTTAAATGAAAAGTGTCCTGAATGTGGTGGAAATGTCATCCTTAATAGCTTTGAAACGATTTGCAACGAATGTGGTTTAGTTATTAATGGTACATTTAAAGCTTCTTCATTTATTTTTAATAAAGCAAATGAAACTAGTAATCTAAGTAAACAATATGTAGCGTTGGGCGAAAGGACAGATTTTATAGGGGGTTTAGGTTCATTTATTGATTATGAAAACTCTAAATATTTAAAAGATAAAACAGGGAAACCTTTACCTCCTAGCGAACAGAAATTATTTAGAAGGTTAAAAAAAAATTATGCTCAGTTTTTAAGAATTAAAAATCATGAAACCGAATATAGAATTTTTAACATACTAAATAAAATTACATTGTATCTAAACTTAAATAAAAATTTACGTAATAATGCAGCATATTATTATAAAAAAATAATTAGAAATGAAGAAAAAGTTATAAATAATATTTCTTTAATTGCATTTTGTATTTTTCATGCTGTTAGGAAAGAGTATCATAATGCTCCTATTACTATTAATGAAATTGCAAAAGCATTTCAAAATTTTGGGCATCGAGTTAACCCTAGGTTAATCCTACGAGATGGAATAAAGTATAAGCATCATTTAAATAATGAATCAATACCTCATAAAAGTGAAGATTATGTTATAAGATTAATCAATCAAGTTATAAATCACAAGGATTTACAGGAGAGATTGGTAAAAAAAGGAATTCCTTGGTTAAAAAATGAATTCCAAAATAAATTAGTTAAAAGATGTCGTAAAATTCTAAAAGAATTACCGATATGGCATAGAGGTGGTAGAAATCCTTTTATTTTGACAGGTGCTATTATTTATTTGGCAGATAAGTTATTAGCAAAAGAATACAAACAAAAAGCAGTATTGACTCAAAAGATAATTTCTGAAGCTACTCGTATTGCTGAATATTCGATTAGAGACCACTATGTAAACCTTTTAAAGCCTTTCTTTTTGAATAATTAACATTATTGACCCTTCAAGCGTAAAGGTAGATACATAAAACGAGTCTGAAATGTCTTATTTATATCAAATATTATATTCTGTAGAATTAAATTTTTTAAATAATTTAAATTAATAGAAATTAGAATAGTATCAAATCAAAGATAATAAAAAAGCTTCTGTAGTGTAGACCGGTCAATTTAAATTCTGTTTATAATAAGATAGGATTAAGATCAAGCATCTGAGGCTCTCACCCTCGGGACCCGGGTTCAAATCCCGGCAGAAGCATTAATCCTTATTTTTTCAACACAATTAGAGTAAAAATGTTATTTAATTGGCATTTATTTGGAAAATAGTCAAATATTATTGATTTGATTTCTTATTATTCCTTAATGAAAATGCAATTTTAACCAATAGATTATAAAGATCTGTCAAGATATCGGTATAATTTTTTATTAATTCCAGTTGAGTCTCCGATTCTAAATTATCTGTTATCCATTGCAATTTCTTAAGAATAACTTCATATAATGATTTTAAAACACCTTTATCACTTAAAATTTCACTATTTCGAATATTTACAGAAGTTCTTTCTTTCCTCTCTAAGTTTTGAGTGATTGGATCATTAATAACGACTACTTTTCTATTACAACTAGGACAAAATTTCTCTCCTTCTTTATTCCGGAATACAGGATTATTACAAACAGGACAAGCAATATTTAACATAGTATAACCAGATCTAAGAAGATCAGCCATTTTTTTAATATCGTCGTTAATTTCTATCCCTTTTCAATGATAATTGTAATGAAAATATTCAAATTACTTTTCACAATATCTCTATTACTATTCTCGATTTTGTATTTTTAATAAGTTTACAATATAACCTGAAATACGATTTCTTAAATGTTTTGAATCTATTTCAAGAAATTTATCCAAAAGCTTCTTATTTTCTTCAAAATTGGTGGTAAATACATTCGGATACTTATTGATTAGTTCTTTAGATACATTTTTAATCAAAATAGTTCTTACTTTTCCCATACTAAAAACATTATTTAAACGTTTATGCTTTTGAAATTAAATTATCGGTAAAATAAAATTTTTTGTAATTATATTGGTTTTTATAGTTTAACACAGACATTTATGATGTGAAGAAAAAAAGAATACTTCTGATTCTAATTGTTTTTCTTATTCAAATTCATTTTATTTCCGAAAATGTCATTGGCTTTCACTGTAATTTATTATTCCTTGAATTAGATAAAGATAACTATTATACAAATGAAAAAATTAGGATTAGTGCATCATGGGAACTAGATTATAATCCTTTTACTGAGGATGGATTTATTCAAATACATATTTATGATTCTTTAGATAATCTTATTTGGAATTCCTCAGAATATCATGAAATTGGTCTA
>JAHQWY010000014.1 GCA_029856445.1 Promethearchaeia archaeon | reverse complement strand
TAATGTGATGTTCTTTTACATCTAACTTTATTCGCTTACCAGTTCTTGTATCTTCTACTGATAATCTCATTTTATTTTCATTTTTCTCTTAAATAATTATATAATATCAACAAGTCATTTTTAGATTTAACTTCGAAACTTTTCGCAAAGTGCGAATAGATAATTTTAATATTTATTCAATTTTTTTTTAATTTCATCCAAAATTACATATTTAGGAAAATCCAATAAAATAGAGGTTAATTCAGTTTTTTTTTTTTTAATTTTCTCAAAATCATCCAAATTTAAGCTGATTAAATTTTGGAATGCCAATCCTTTGAATTTATCAATTAATTTATCTGAATGAGATTCTTTTTGAAATTTGGAGTATAGGAAGTTAAGATATTCTATTATGAATTTCTTTAAAGAGGGTTTTATATTTCTGTCAAAAAGTTTATCACAAATATCATTTAGAATATTTTCTAATAGCTCTGCTATTTGTAAATCTTTTTCTTCCTTTGGAATATTTGGTTGTAGTTTATTAAGATAGCTGAAGTTAATAATGTTTTCATCTACAATTAAATGCAGCATTTTATCAATTCTCCCATCCTCTCGAAAATAGTATGTTTTATCTCCATTGAATTCCAATTTGAAGATATGTATAGGATATAAATTCTCTTCTGTAATGTTTTGAACAAAAAAGTTAAGTGTTACAAGTTTAATATTATATTTTTGTGAAAAATTTTCAGGTGATATATATTCTGGATATTTACTTGGATGATTTATTGATAGAAATAATAATATTTTATAAAAATCTTCTTTAGATGGAAGTGCATTCTCAATTTTTGCATAATCTAATTGATTATTCAAATCTAAAAATATGATTTTCACCTCATTATCTTCAATTTCATACCTGCTAAGA
Source organism: Promethearchaeia archaeon (assembly GCA_029856445.1). Classification (GTDB taxonomy): domain Archaea; phylum Asgardarchaeota; class Lokiarchaeia; order Sigyniarchaeales; family SOKP01; genus Loki-b32. Next base: position 22,651 of record JAHQWY010000014.1, on the reverse strand, counting down.
AACTTCTTTACTTTATCCTTGATATCTTCAATTTTTTCTATTTCCTCTTCTAAAACCGTTTGATAATCTAAATGATATTTTTTTAGCATTTTGTTATAGTAGATTTCACCTGATTTGGTAATTCTGTATTCCATGTTCTCACTATCTGCAAATCCCTTTTCTAAAAGAAGATTTAGATTCTTGGATAGGGAATGATGATTAATAGAGAGAGGTTTCTCAAGGAAATCTGCCCATTTACAATAATCATTATTAAAAAGCATCCAGAGGATAATGTGATCATAATTTCTTTTATTCAAAATAATTTCTGGGGGAAATCTTAGAGTTCTCTCAGAAGAATCCTTAAATCTTAAATCATTATATCGTTTTCTCCCTTCAGAAGTAACCATATAAATTCCCTTGCTTTTTTTCTCCACATAACCATTTGACATTAAGATATTCATATATTTAGATAATGTAGCTAAACTGATCTCTAGTGGTTTCTCTAAAAAATCAGACCAATTGCATACATCATTATTATTTAACATCCACAAAATAATATATTCAAAGTCTTTTTTATCGATGCCAGATGGATTAATTAATTCTTGTGGTGGATAATTCATCTTTTTAGCACAAATTTTACATAACCACCTTTCATGCCTTTGTTTTTAATATCATCAATAAAATATTGATTTATAATACTTTCATGTAAAAGTGTTTATATATTAATATGACAATCGAGTTTAAATAATTTAATTGAAATATTACAAATCTCCTTATTCAAACATTTTATTTAAGTCTCTTGAGACTTCGCACTTTATTCAAAGTTTCGAATTGTTTGACAGAAAAATTCATTAATAAATTTCGCACTTTGAGATAAGTTTCGAATCTAAATCTAAAAATAAAATTTTATAATAAATATCAATAACAACAATCTAATACAAAGAGGTTCAAATAAATGAGTTTAAACATAGGTAAAGAAAAGATCCTAATTTATTTCTTCCTTTGCAGTATTTTTATATCTTCTATATTTATGGTTGGTGAAATGAATGGAAATCTAACTGAGGAAATAGATCTTAATGATGATATAAGTAAAAACTTTATACTAAAAAGTGCTGAAGTCTGGGAAATATCTCCATTTGAGATAGACGCTACTGCCACTGGTGTTGGTGCACACAACTGGACTTGGGCGGTTAGTCAACCATGGTGTACAGGCTTAGGTACTTTGAATAATCCTTATATCATTGAAAATCTAATTATTAACGGAGGAGGTTCAGAATACTGTATCTCAATTAGGAATTCAGATATATTTTTTAGAATCGAAAATTGTACATTTACTAATACAGGTCCCGGATTTGAAGACGCAAGTATTAAATTGATTAATACTAGTTATGGAGTTGTAATAGATAATAACTGTTCGTCAAATGAGACGTGTGGAATATACCTCAAGTATTGTAATAATAATACGATCTCAGAGAACATTGTTAATGATAATGTTGAGGTTGGGATAACCTTGATGTTTAGTAATAACAATGAGCTTTTAGGAAATACCGTTCTTAGAAATAATGTAGGAATAATTTTAAGTTTTGAGAGCAACAATAATACCATTTTAGGAAACATGTGTAATGATGGGGTTGCGGCGTTAACTTATTTTAGTATTGCATCGGGTATCACAGTCGAGTATGATTGTAATTATAATTTAATTTCTGGAAACATAGCGAAAAATAATTCAATGGGGATAAAAATAAATGCTAACTGTAATAACAACACAATTGAAGGAAATACTTTTAATGAAAATTTATTACGGGGGATATGGATAATTAATAGTAATTTTAACTTTATCATTGAAAATACAATAAATAAAAACGGCATAGGGATTGATTTAAAAATATCTAATTATACTCAAATTATAGGAAATACCTTAATTGGGAATGGAGTATGTACAGAAGAAGAAGATTGTATTGGAAATGATTTCCAAAATAATAAATGTGGCGAAAATCAACCAGCTATCCATGGATACGGATTATACTTCTTACTTAGCGTATTCATTATAACATTTGGAATTTTAATCAAAAAACAATTTAAAGTATTATTATTTGAATAGTATTTCTCGAATGGAGACAGTTAAGCCAATAATATTCTTCTATTCATCTATTTTTTTTTCTAATTTTTTGTGTAAATCGTATAAGATGGTACTTTTAAAAAAATATAAATCTCACTACTTGCATGTAAAAGAAATCTATAAAAAACTGGAAGATTTATAATTAGAAAAATTCTAATATTTCTAAATAGGTGTTAATATGATTGAAGAATCAAAGTTTCGCACAGAATTTATAAAAACACCTATTATATCTTAATTTTTAATATTATCTTTAAGACTACGATTTATTGATACTTTCATGTAGAAATGTTTATATATAAATATGATAGTCGAGCTTAAATAGTTTAATTGAACTATTAAAAATCTCCAATTATATATTTCTCTACCTATCATTTTATTCAAATTTTATTAAACTTCATAGTTTGTTCAAAGTTTCGAATAATTTATAAAAAAAATGAATTAAAAAAATTTGAACTTTGAGATAAGTTCCGAAGTCAAATCTAAAAATAAAGAGTAAGCATAATAATCAATTGACACAAATTTGCCAAAAAAGAAAAAATAAATAAAAAAAAAGGATGAAAAAAATGAATAGAAATAACCTATCTAAATTGATTCTCTTAACCTTTCTGATGTTCGCTATTTTCAGTTTTATACCAGTAGTTGAAGCAAGCTCAGGTAATGTAACCAAAAGACCATTAGATGATTGGTTAGATCCGAATTACGCTGCTTTCCCGTGGGGCGAAAAAAATTGGGCTTTTTATGACTTTTGGAACCCTTATTCTGGTTTAGTTATGAAGATGGGGTTACCTTGGCCTAAAGCTGGTTTACCAGATTTCCCTTATATCAAATTTGATATGATATACGAAAATAGTTTGGTAGAGGGAGTTACAGTAATTACTGGAACAGTTACTGAGCGAGCATTAAACGATGGAACTGCTTTAATAACCCTGCATTTAGATGTAAAGAATTCTCCTGTAGCTGTATATCTCCGGAGTGATTTCAATAGTTATTGTTATGGTTTGGCAGATAAACCTCAAGCAGTATTAGGTGATGGAATAGACGGATATCTCGATTACAAAGTAGTTGCTAAATTTATTATCCCTGAACCCGGAGCAGAGTTACCAAATGTATTTGATATGTGGTATTACTATATCTCGATTAATATTCACGGTATTTGTTATGGAACATTAACAGAACGTGCAGTTGAGCTCGGTTTTGCCGAAACTGCTGGTGCACCCGGAATGGTAAAACTTCATTCAATAGCCCTTTTTAAGCCTGATTTCAAAGAAACTCATCCTAAATATGATCCATTTTATGGTGATTTATGGCCAGTTGACTCCATTGAAGTTTATGAATTGAGTTAGAAGCAGATTAATGGAGAGAAATACCAAGTGAGGGTTGAAATTTTTAAATAAAAATATAGAACAAGGAGGAAAAAGATTAGAATAATGGCTTCTCGAATGACCACATCCAAATCACTATTCCTCCATTCTTTTTTTTTTCATATTCTTTTTAACTTTTTGCTTCTTTTTAGATTCTGATACAATTATATCTTAAATCTGATTATCATAAACAGAAAAGTTTAAAAATAGAGTCAATCAATCTTTATGTTATACATAACTGTGAAATCTTAAATAATTAAATTGACAGAAAAAGCTTCTTCTAAAAGAAGATTTCCTAATATTAAAGAATTCAAGAAAACAATCGCAGTAGGGGGATTAATAGCGAGCCTAGCTATAGTTGGTATTATAAGTGGAATTTTTATTTTTAGTGAGACACCGAAAGGAGGTATTCTTAAAGTAGGTATAACCCAATCTATTGAAGAAATTGACCCTCTTATCTATAGTAGATTTTCAGAAGAAATAGTAATTAATCATGTTACCGAGACTTTATTTGATAATATTTATATTGATGGTAAATCTCAAACTCTTCCTAATCTAGCATTAGATGGAAATTGGAGTTCGGATTACCTAAATTTCACATGCACACTTAGAAAAAATGTCATGTTCCACGATGGAACGCCATTTAATGCTGTAGCTGTTAAATGGAACTTCGATAGAATTACTCAAATTATCGATCCATCAGATCCATATATGTATTGGTGGGGTTACCTATTTCTTTTACCAGATGGGCGCTGGATTGTAAATAAAACTCTAGTCTTAGATTCTTATACTGTAAAATTTGTTTTAAATGATGTTTTTGTACCTTTCCGAGAATTATTAACTCATACTACTACAAGTATTTTATCACCAACATCAACCCCGGCTGATAAAACCTTAAATATACACACTGATAATTTAGTTGGGACCGGTTCTTTTACATATGATGGTTATGAACCTGATGTCAATATGTCATTATCTCCTAATCAAAATTTCTGGGGAACAAAACCTAAAATGGATAAGGTAATTTTAACATTTTATTCTCCAACTAATTTTACTAATCGTATTAACATTTTATGGAATGCGCTTTTAGCAGGAGAAATTCATATGGTAGACCGAGAATTTATTAAAGATTTAATAAGGTTCTATCCAGATCGATATATCGAACTGATCAAAGGTGCTCCAGGAATAACAGTTCAAGAAAAGCCGACAATAAGTTATTATTATGTTTTTTTTTATCCTAAACTTGTTAATAGTACAATGAGAAAGGCAATATCTTATGCAATTAACTATTCTAATATACTTGAAATAGTTCCTAACTCTATAACAGCTAGATCCCCAATACCAGAGGGTATCCCTTACTCTAACACTACTGGTATTGACATTGCTTATTATAACATTTCAAAAGCAAGACAAATTTTAATTGATGAAGGTTGGCCTGGAACAGCTGGCCTAACCGCAAATGACAATATTACAGCAGGAAATGAATGGGAACAATTAGTAACTAATGAATCCCCTCTTGCAAGATATAATTTATCTTATTATCCATGGAATCCATACACTGAATTATCACCAATTCCTTTTCCAGATAATCTTAAACAAATTGGAGTCAATGTATCATGTCAACCAATTTGGAGTGGTGCACCGGCTCAACTTGAAACATTAATGTGGATGTATGATTATAACGATCCACACAATGGTATGCTTGATTATCATTCAAAATGGACTCTTTGGACCGATTTTAATGTTAGTGCGTTAGATGAATTAATAGAAGAAGGAATTAAAGAGACAAACTCCACTTTAAGAAAAGGAATATACTATAACATTCAAAAACTTATAATTGAGGAAATTTGTCCCATTATATTTACTTTTTCTGCACGAAATTTAGATATATATGTATCGAATTTAATAGGTTGGCAAATTTTTCCATTCAAAATAGTATTTAAAACAGTTTACTTCGTCTAATATCTACCATGCACATTAGTTCAATTTCTTGTTCCAAGAAACAATAAAAAAATTAAAAAATTTTTAACATGATTTTATTCAAATAATGAGGGTATACTTGTCAGTTCCATGTTAAAATATCCCTCTAGGATTTCAAACCTTATACTGTAATAATGCTTAACGATGTTTGTTAGTAAATCATGTGATATAAAATAAACAATACCCTCATATGTAGTTGGCTCAATATGGGAGTAAACAAAACCATCTACAAGCGTACACTCCAGAATAGGAATTCCTGATATACAAACAGGAAATCCACTTTTATCCATGAATTCACCTCCATAGGGAATTTCAAGTAGAGCACCGATATCAGCACTGTAATCATCATAAAGGATAAATACCCTTCCCTCATTAACTTTTACTAAACTTGTAATATTAGCTCCTGTATCTCTATCTTGATAGATTTCAAGGTTTACATTCCCCTTTCCGACACTTATATCCCAACTACTTTTTTGAATATATTCCACATCATATGATTTAAACATTAAATCTCCTTCATTGATATTTCCACTAATGTTCCCTTGAATCAAGCAGTACTCAAAATCATATAATATATTTCCATTTGAGACATTTGTTACTAAGTTTCCAATTGAAGCTGCCCAAGGAACGGTTAGTTCAAAATCTCCTTTCGTTAAATTTGTCATAATATCAAAAACAATATCTTTCCTAAGATATACAGTAATATCAACCTCTTTAGTTAACCATAAAAATGGATTAAACCAGTCATTTGATATAATTTCCATTCTGAAATTTGTTGGAGAACTTGAGTTATACCATGAAAAATTTAAATAATCAGTATATGATTTCCCACCTAATTTTGATCCAACCATTACAATATTTACTTCTATCAGCACAAGATAATCAACTGGTGGATTTATATATCTTATTTCTATATTACCTTCATCAACATTAATGTATAATGAATCAGCTGGAGTTGGTGAACTTGGATTATAGATAAAAGAACAAGATTCATCAAAACCGTTGTATGATGAGAGTTCAGTTGAAATTAAATGAATTGGGAGAATAATAATTAAACTGAACCCTAGAATTACTAGTAAAATAGCACCAATAGTACTTTTGTTCACCATCTATAAACCTATAGAATAAGATGTATTGATTCTATAAAAATCCCATTTTTTTTACATCCCATAATTCAGATATAAATAAAAAATTCCTTTTGAATAAATTATAATAATCTGACGGAAGGTATTTTGAAAGATATAGGACTTCTTTGATTTTTAAAAACTCATTAAATTAAGATCATAAGATTTAAAAACAAAATTAATCCGATTTTCCATAATCCTCTTTTCTTTTTTTTTTTTATAATACTTATTAATTATATTCAATATCTTGTTTGTAAATAACTAGAAGATTTATAATTAGAAAAATTCTAATATTTCTAATCAATTTATTTTTAAAAGAATTCTTTACTATTTTTTCAACTACTAAATAGAACTGAATAGGTGTTAATATGATAGAAGAATCAAAATCCGAAGACTCAAATCTAATTGACGTTCAAGAGTTTAATAAAAAATTTCAAGAATGGGCTAAAAAATATGGTCCACTCCTTTTGGAACTTGGAAAGTTATCAGCAGAAAATAGTCTTTCATGGGGATTGATTCTTGAAGAAAACGCACAAAAATACCCAGATAATCCCGCTATTAAGTTTGAAGAAACTGTTCTAACCTATAAAGAATTTAATGATAGAGTTAACCAATATGCAAATTATTTTATCTCTTTAGGCTTGAAAAAAGGGGATATAGTAAAAGTTTTAATAAAAAATCGAATAGAGTTTTTGGTTGTTTATTCCGCAAATGCCAAAATAGGAGCAATATCTTCATTAATCAATACTGATTTACGTAAAAAAACTCTCATATATAGTTTAAATCTTACCCCTGGAAAATTAATTGTAGTAGGTGAAGAATGTTATGAAGCATATAATAGGGTTAAATCTCAGGTCAACTCAACTGATGCGAATCAACTTTGCTTTGTACATGATGGTGGAGAAATGAAACTACCCGAAAATTTTGTAGATCTTCCTCAAATAGTAAAAAATTTCCCTGCGAGTAATCCAAACACTACGACCGATGTAAAACCTGAAGATGTTATCGCTTATCTATTTACTTCCGGTACAACTGGATTACCTAAAGCAGCATTACTAACACATTCCCGAGTAATTGGGCCAGGATATGCTTTTGGGACGTTAATTGCCCATTTTACTCCAGATGATACTATTTATATCCCACTCCCTTTCTTTCATGGTACTGCTCTAATGACCGGTTGGTCATCTGTATTTGTTAATGGAGGTGCTTTAGCATTGGCTCGAAAATTTAGCGTTAGTCATTTTTGGGAGGATACTCGTAAATTCAACGTGACAGGTTTTAATTATGTTGGAGAAATGTGCCGTTATTTAATGAATCAACCCCCTAGCGATGACGATTCAAACAATCCTGTACGAGTGGTGATTGGAAATGGTCTTCGACCAGAAATTTGGGTTGCTTTTAAAAAAAGATTTAATATCCCCGTTATAGGAGAGTTTTATGGATCATCAGAAGGAAATGGAGGATTTGCTAATTTATTAAATTTTGATTGTACTTGTGGTTTATCTCTTGGAGGACATGCCATTGTACAATACGATTATGAAGAGGAGAAAATAGTCAGAAACCAGAGAGGATATGCTAAAAGAGTTCGTCCTGGAGGTGTTGGCCTACTCATGTTTGAAAGTACGGAGACAAGTAGATTCAGGGGATACACTGATGAGAAGGCAACTGAAGCAAAACTTTTTCGTAATTTATTTAAAGAGGGGGATGTTTGGTTTAATACTGGTGATTTAATGCTGGATCAGGGATGTAATCATGCTCAATTTATAGATCGGTTAGGAGACACTTTCCGATGGAAAGGACACAACGTTTCTACATCTGAAGTCGAAGAGGTGCTTAATATATTTAACAAAATTTCAATGTCTTCTGTATACGGAGTTAAAATACCAAATACGGATGGACGTGCGGGTATGGCTGCAATAGTTCCAATATCCAAGATTAGCGAATTTAACTTCAAAGAATTGGCCAAACTCTTAGCAGAAAATCTTGCCCCTTATGCCATACCAATTTTTCTTCGATTCAAAACAAATCTTACAACTACTCATAGTTTTAAATTTAAAAAATTAAAACTCAAAGAAGAAGGCTTCAATCCTGAAATTATTGATGATCCATTATATATATTTATCCCGAAGGAATCAAGATACATACCTCTGACTAAAGTAGTCTATAAGAGAATTCTGAAAAAAAAAATTAAATTATAAAAGGAAAGATATTTAAAAATCCTAAAAACGATTTATTAAATATTAAAACCATCTTCATAATCATCATATTCCTCAAGGTCGAATCGTTTCTTTTCTTTTTCTTTCTTTTCTTTCTTAAGTTCTTTACGTTCTTTATAAGTTAATTCATCATACCTTTTTGTATAAATTTCCTCATATTTTTTTCGTAAAGCTTCTACATCTTCTACATGACCCAATTTTTCTTCAAGACCATCTTCGAAAAAATAATTTTTCTTAAACTTTTTCGCTGGAATTCCTACATATATCCAACCCTTTTCTAATTCTTGACCTACTGTTGTAACTGAATTCGCAGCTAAGATACAATTATGACCTATATGAGTTCCTGGCATTATAATTGAGTGAGATCCTATTCTAACTCCCTCTTCAATTATAGTTTTTCTAATGATTAAAAGATTTCCGATGATTACAGCAGATTGGACAATCGCACCTTGCCCAACAACCACGTCTTTGCCAAAATCTATAAATTCTGTATCTACCCATCCCTCGAATAAAGAATTAGAGATTTTTGTTTTCACACCAAACATTTTAAAACAAATATTATCTAATATTCCCGGAAAGGGGAATCTATGAGCAAGCCACACTGGCCATCTCTTAATTGTATTACGAAGACTCCAATAACGATAATCTCTATCTGCTGGAATCCTTAAAAAAACTCCTTCTCTTGGTTTATGAATGACGTTAATTATTAGTAATAAAATTTTTGTAAAAAATATTGCAGCAAAGACGATTGTTACATACATTAGAAAAGCCAGAAGCGGAAGGTATGTATAAAAATGGACAGGTCTCGAATAGCTCCAAAGCAATTGCCAATAAATCCAAAATTCTAAGAGAAGTGGAATTATACTTGCCCAAATAAGAAAAAAGTAAAAGATCAAATATCTTTTTCGCGCTAGAATTGTCGGAGTAAAAGGTCCAACACGCATTGTATTAGGTACACTCATGATTTTTCAATCTCTTTTTCAATTTTAATTAAATCTTTCTTATCCTCATCTATATTTACCTCATGTTCCATTTCAAATTTCTTAGCTTTATCTACATCACGCTTTAATATTACGTCTCTCCTTTCTTCTCCATATTTATTTTCTTTTAATTTAATTGCTGGGAAACCAAAATATACCCAAAGGGATTCTAAAACTTGATTAACTGTTGTCGAAGATAATGCCCCTATTACCGATTCTTTTCCCATTATTGTTCCTGGTGCTATAGTTGAAAGCCCACCAACCATTATATAATCATCACAAACTACTTTTTTTATAATTAAATATTTTCCTACTACCATTGATGACATGATACTAGCTCCTTGACCAATTAGATTTTTTCGACCAAATTTTATGAATTCAACATCACACCACGCATCATTAAGATGACTAGATGAATCCATTTCAATTCCGAATAATTTCAACGCAAATACATCTGTCCAAGGTAAAGGAGAGTTACGCATAAACCATAAAGCTATCTTTTTCAATTCAGTTCTTAACATCCAGAATTCGAAATCCTTATCCCCGATTTCAGCCTTGAAAATACCTTCTTTAGGTTTATGTATCAAATTTACGAGAATTAAGAATAATTTGCAGAAAAGAATACAAGCTACTATAAAAAAATAAATGGATCCAAATATAGCTAGGGGAAGGAATGCCAAGATTGGAATCCAATTTTCATAGAGTAAATACCAGTACCAAAATATTGAAACAATTAATCCAGCAACCCAAAAGATTGGTAAGTATACTGCTAGGAATTTAATATTAACTCTACTTATAGCTGAACTCGTTGTAAAATCAAGTGATAATTCGTCTTTTGATAAATTGCTGATATCAATCGTTTCTTCATCTGATTCACTAATGAGATTTTCATTTACAGATATATTCTCAGAAATAGTTTTCGATATTTCTTTTGCTTTCAACTTTGTCAAAAGTTCCTTATCTTTGTAACCTTCGATATTTTCATTTCTCTCTAAATATTGAGGGGACACATCCAAATATTCCATAATTTTTTTTCTAAATATTTTTCTTAATGGAATCCCCCAATAGTAATTATTTCCCTTAATAATACTATGCTTACTTGTTGATGCTAGTGGGAGAAAATAGGAATTATCATGAACTTCTGATCCTGGACCAATTTGAGTCATAGCACTAGAAGTGACATTATTACCCACGTTGATTTTAAAATAGGAGATATTTCCAAAAATTCCTTGGACCAAATGGCTGGCTAATGAAGAATTGACACCCAAATAACAATTGGATCCTATTTCAACAAATTTATCATTAACTAATGATTCTTCTAAAGTTGTACCCTTTCCGATCTTATTAGAACCTACAAAATTGAAAAACCAATTACTTAACCAGGGAAGAGCTCCTTTTGTAAAGGCATTTTTCCCATATTTGATCATGAAACTTCTTATATGATAATAATTTGCTGCTCTACTACGAATATTACGCGGGATTATACCTGATTTTGATGGGGACATTTTTTCAGTAAAAATCCAAAAGAGTTTTGTGACTAAACCTAAGAGAAATAAATGCAATAGATAACAGCCTATAAGAACTAAAGGCATGATTAAAAAAGTGAGTAATGGTTTGACCTTGGTAAAAACAAACAAAATATTTGCAGTTTCTAAAACATTAGGAAGAAAAAACTGAAGCAGATAAACGAAAAAACAGATACCAGGAATTACCCAAGAAGAATAAAAAATACCTGCAAATATTAAAATATATAAGTGATATTGAAGATTTACATCCTCTTTAAGAACTTCATTCTGATTAGATGAATTATTATCTTCAGAATCTTCACTCATTTTTATCAATTGATCTTGTTTCTAATCTATTTATTATAAATTTTATTCAATTAAAAAGCAATTGATACTTATAATACATAAATTGATATTTCCGTTCCTTTTAAACTTATAAGTCTTAATAAAAAATAAAAATTTGCTATGAAATCTCTATGTGAGAATTGCGGAAAGTGCTGTTTAGATACAGAGATGATTCTCTCTCGTAATGATATTGAATTAATAAAAAGAGAATCCTCTAAAAGTTTAAGAGGACGAGATTTCGTATTCAAGAATGATAATAACCAACTTCAATTAAAAAATATTGAAGGGCATTGTGTATTTTTTGATAATAATTCTAAATGTTGTAATATTTATAAATATCGACCCCAAGGATGTAGATTTTACCCACTGATCTATGATATAAATGAAGAAAAATGTGAACTTGATAAGGATTGTCCTAGATCCAATTTATTCTACAAGAATAAACAAGAGTTCGAAATTACCTGCAAAAATTTAAAGACTTTTCTTAAGATACATTTTAAACTGAAAATTAATTAGAATTTTCACGCAAGATCCTTCTTATCTTCATCAATATTAACTTCATGTTCAATCTCATACTTCTCTTCTTTATCAACGTCTCTTTTTATTAGGATTCCTCTTTGGGACTCAGCATATTTGTTTGGCTTAAGCTTAATGCAAGGTATCCCTAAGTATATCCACCCTGGATCTAAAACTTGAGAATAAACAGTAGTAGATAATGCACTTACAAAGGTGTTTTCTCCTATAATTGTACCTGGTGCTACAGTAGAATGTCCTCCGACGAGAGAATAATCACCACATATCACATTTTTAATTATCAAATATTTACCTACTACCATTGAGGACATGACCGTAGTACCCTGTCCTATTAATACTCTTCTTCCAAATGTAATAAATTCACCATCACACCAAGAATCATATAATGAACTTGACAAGGTCATTTTTACCCCGAACCATTTAAAAGCGAGTATATCCATCCATGGAATGGGCCAATTTCGTATAAGCCATAGAACAATCTTTTTTACTTCAGTCCGTAAGCACCAAAATTCAAAATCAGTATTACCAATTTCCGCTCGAAACACACCCTGTTTTGGTTTGTGAATAAGGTTTATTAAAATTAAAAATAATTTACTAAAAAAGAAACAGCCTAAAATAAAAACAAACCACAGAATAATAGTCATAGTTGGAAGGAAAAAGATCATCAAAAATTTATTACTAATATAATATGTGAATGTATAAAATATTGTCATGTCCAACATACCAGATAACCAAAATATTGGAATATATACTATTAGAAACTTTATATTCACTTTTGAAATTGCACTACTAGTAGTGAAATCTAATGCCAAATTTTTCTCTTTTAAATTATTCCCCTCAAGTTTATCCTGTTCACTTTTATTGTTTACTTGCTCTTTTTCGAGGTTTTCATTAGAATGTCCGAGAATTTTGTCGTTTTTTAATCTTTCTATTAATAATTTATCGCTATATCCTGCTACATTTTCATTTATTTCCAATTCCTTTGATGTTAAAGAAAGATATTCCATAGTTTTGTTTCTAAAAATTTTCCTTAAAGGTATCCCCCAATAATAGTTATTTCCTTTTAAAACGCTATGCTTTCCTGCAGAAGCTAAGGGAAGTAGGTAAGAATTATCATGGACCTCTGATCCTGCTGCTACCAGATTTTCTCCGGCAGCAGTAACATTATCTCCAACCTTTACATGAAAGTAATTAATATTCCCAAAAGTTCCATCAACCAGATGAGTTGCTAATGCTGACGAAGCACCAAAATAGCAATTTTTTCCAACAATACCGAATTTTTCATTACATATACTCTCCTCCAAAGTTGAGCCTTTCCCAATTACACTTGAACCAACAAAATTGTATAACCAATTGCTTAACCACGGAAAGACTCCTTTAATAAATGAATTTTTACCATATTTTATCATGAAGCTTCGAAGATGATAATAATTAAGAGTTCTGCTCGGAAAATTCCTTGGTATTATTCCATCTTTACTGGGAACCTTCTTTTCACTCCACCTCCAGAAGAACCGTGTTGTTAATCCAATAAAAAATAAACGAACTAAATAACACCCAATAAAAACCAAGGGCATAGAAAGTAGTGTTACAAGTGGTTTGATTTCAGTAAAAATTGCGAAAAAACTAGTGGTTTCTAAAAAATGGGGTAAGAAATAAAGAAAGAAATAAGCCATAAATAGAAAAGCTGGAAATATTAATGAGGTTAAATAGATAGAGAAAAATATAACTAAAAACAAGAAATATTGGATTTTAAATTCTTCTTGGGGAATTTGATTCTCTGAAGTGTTTTCAGTTGATTGATTCTCTATAGTTGCCATAATGTCAAATTTTAGAAATATATCTATTATAGTAATTAAGTTATTTCTTCTAAAAAAATTCAATGATTTAACAATAATCTTTAATTTTAAATTGAATTGATTCAAAATAGTTAAGTTAATGATTACACAAAGGTCATGTGTAATTTTTATATAGTTTTTCAAGCAAGATGTTTTTTTTTATCCTCATCTACATTGACTTCATGTTCAACCTCAAATTTCTCTTCTTCATCAACGTCTTTTCTTATAAGAATTTCTCTATTGGATTCTGCATATTTGTTTGGTTTGAATTTTGAAGCTGGAATCCCCATATATATCCAACCTGGATCAATTTTTTGATTATAAGTAGTTGTACTCATAGCACCTATTATTGATTCCTTACCTACTCTTGTCCCAGGTGCAATTGCTGTGTATCCCCCTACCAATGCATAATCTTCAACAATAACTTTCTTAATTATTAAATATTTTCCAACCACCATTGATGACATAATTGTAGCACCTTGTCCTATTAAATCTCTCCGTCCAAGTTCAATGAATTCACCGTCACACCAAGTATCATAAAGACTACTTGAAAGGGTCATCTTTATTCCGAACCATTTGAATGCTAATATATCCATCCATGGCAAGGGCCAGCTTCTTATAAGCCAGAAAACAATTTTCTTTAATTCAGTGCGTAGACACCAAAATTCGAAATCATTATCACCTTTTTCAGCATTGAATAATCCTTCTTTTGGTTTATGAATAAGGTTTATCAAAATTAAAAATAATTTACTAAAAAAGAAACAACTCATAATAAATATGAACCATAGAATAATTAACATTGCTGGCATAAAAAAGGCAATTAGAATCCAGTTTTTAACGAAAAAAATGAACGTATAAAAAATTGTAATAATTACCATTCCAGATAACCAAAAAATAGGGATATAAAAAACTAAAAATTTGATATTTACTCTCGAAATTGCACTACTTGAAGTAAAATCGATTTTTAAATCTTGTTCAGTTAAACTATTTAGATCAACAGGTTCTTCTTGCGAATTTTCATTTATATCTTCTTCTTCGAGGATTTCCTCAGATTTATTTAAGCCTTTTTCAACTTCATTTGTATTTATCAAGTTTTGATCAGCATATTTTCCGATATTTTCGTTTTTCTCTAAATCTTGAGGGGATATATCCAAGTATTGCATAATTTTTTTTTTAAATATTTTTCTGAAAGGAATGCCCCAATAATAATTATTTCCCTTAACTATATTATGCTTACCGACTGAAGCTAAAGGAAGTAAGTAAGAATTATCATGAACCTCTGATCCTGGACCAACTATATTAACTCCTGCACTAGTTACATTATTACCTACTTTAACTTCAAAACAGGAAATATTGCCGAAAATACCATCAACTGCATGACAAGATATAGCTGAATTTAATCCTATATAGCAATTTTTTCCAACATCAATATACCTATCACTAGCTATAGCTTCTTCGATGGTAGTTCCTTTCCCAATTTTACTTACTCCTATAAAATTAAGAAACCAATTATAAAACCACGGAAAAGGGCCTTTCATAATAAGATTTTTACCATATTTAAGCACAAAGCTTCTTATATGGTAGTGCTGTAATACTCTACTTGTAAAATTTCTGGGGATAATTCCATCTCTAGTTGGCACCTTCTTTTCACTCCACCTCCAAAAGAACCGTGTTGTTAATACTACAAAAAGTGATCGCAATATATAGCACCCAATAAAAACCAAGGGCATAGAAAGCAGTGCTACAACAGGTTTGATTTCAGTAAAAAGTGAGATAAAATCAGTAGTTTCTAAAAAATGTGGTAAGAAAAAAAGGATTAAATAAGTCATAAATAAGAGTGCTGGAATGATTAATGAAATTAAATAGATTGTAAAAAGCATAATAAGATACCAAAAGTATTGGAATTCGATTTCTTCTTTAATTACTTCTTTTTTAAAATTTTTTTCACTTGACTCTAAGTTAGAGCCGATCATTATTTCCCAGATAATTAAAAATAATTTAATGTTTTTTATACTATATTTAATAAATAAGGATATCTCTCTAAAAAATTCAATGTTTAGAATCCTTAACCCATGACTAGATATTAGAAATTTAGTTTAAGATTCTGCATTTATCGAGATTATAGATGTATAATAGATTTGATATGATCATGGCTTCTATTATAATAAGCTACAGCTTCTTCAATATCTTCTAATTCAAATTTCTTAGAAATCAATTTATCCACCTTGATTTTTCCAGATTCCAATCCTTCAATAGCTTTATCAAAAGGTCCGCATCTACTGGTATAGAGAGTTAGCTCACGGACTACCATATCTGTAAGGTTAATTTTAGCATTGACTCCATGTGTGCTTTTTATATGAACCTTTCCACGAGTTCTACATGAATCGATTATATCTTTTAATGCATCAGGATTACCTGTTGCATCTAGTACAATATCAGCACCTAGACCGTTAGTTAGATTTTTAATTTCACTAGGAATGTGAACCCCTTCAGATCTATTTAATTGATAATGTGCTCCAAAATGTTTAGCTAAATCAATTTTTTTCTGAGAATCATCAACAGTAATTAATTGTAAACCTTTCAGAAGTGCAACCTGTGTTATTAATAATCCTAATTTTCCAAGACCAAATATCGCCATTACTTTATCGTTTTTATCTAATGGCATTACCTCAAATATTTGATAAGCTGCCGCTAATGGTTCGATGAATGTGGCATCATCATATGAAATAGAATCAGGGATTTCATGAAGTAAATAAGATTCTACAGCTATAAATTCAGCAAGAGCACCATCGATATCGATTCCTAGTGCCTTCCGGGATAAACACTGAGTATAATTACTCTGTTTACAATAATAACAATCAAAATCAATATTGGTATTAATTTCTGAGGTAACCCTCTTGTTAAGCCATTTTTTATCGACTTCACTTCCCACTTCTATTACATCGCCTGAAAATTCATGACCAAGAATTAACGGTGTAGGTGTGGCCAAGGATTTATTTAAGATCGCCAAATCAGTTCCACAAATACCTACAGACTTAACACGGATTAAAACTTGTGAATCATTAATTTTGGGATCTTCTACATTCTTTATCATTAAATTCTGCCCATCGAATACCACAGCTTTCATATATGATCTAATTTATTTACAATTTAAAATGAAATCATTTTTTATGTTTAAATTAAGAAATAATAATCTAATTGTAATAAATTCTAATATAGATGAGGTACAGTTTAGAATAAATTTATAGATTTAAAACACAACTAATTTTAACTAAATTTTTTTATAAATAACATAGATAAACTTTTTCTTTATTATAAAGTTAAACAAAACTAAATCTGTTTAATAGTTAAAGGTGAAAATTTGGAGAATAAAATATTACAGTGGGAAATAATAGGTATATTTTTTATCATAATTGTTGGAACGTTATTTCACTTTCTATTTGAGTGGTTTTTTTCATGGCCGCCTATTGGTGCAATTGCAGCGGTTAATGAAAGTGTTTGGGAACATCTTAAACTTCCCTTTTGGCCTTTAGTAATATTCTCTTTAATCGAATATAGATTTATTAAAGGAAAAGCAAATAACATTATCATTGGAAAAAGCATTGCTGCAATAATAAGTGTAAGTACCATACTGTTTGTATTTTATACATATACAGCTGTTCTTGGAGTTGAAATTCTTATTATAGACATTTTAAGTTTTTTTATTGGTGTGATTATAGGTCAATTTATTAGCTATAAAATTATTAGTCTAAGTGAATTTCCAAAGAGTATAAGTATTATTTCATGGATTATAATTTTAGGATTCGGGATTCTTTTAATATTATTTACTTATATACCACCACATTTACCGATATTCCAAGATTCAGAGTCGGGATTATATGGTATTTTGAATTATTTTTAAGACAAATGGTTATGTTAAAAAAAAATATAATTCATTTTTTCTTATTTATTCTAATTAGATTTCATAAATTTTTGTTTTTTTTGCCTTCAATTTATTTATAAAAACTTGGAAAATAGGAGAATAATTTGGAGTCTTATGATTTTGATGTGAAAGTACAAAATGCTTTCAATAAATCATTTTCAAATATAGAGAGAATAAATTGGAAACAATGGCTTGAAATAGATTCCAAAGAGGAATATGAAGAATTGGCATTGAAGCTTTCAGGATTATCATCTGCATCTAACCTTTGGGATCGGATAAAATCTGAAACAACTGATTCTAGAAGCTTCTCAATAAACTTGAATGATTTTTTAATTAAGGAAGAAGTAACTTATCCACTAATTTTTTGTCATACATCTGGGACTACAGACAGTAATATATCGAAGCTAAAATGGTTCCATATGTCAATAGATAATGTCAGAAGACAATGGGCTCCTGGTATGCAAGCTATATTTGAATCAAGTGGGTTAGATACAAATTCATCTGCAATTATTTTTGTACCTTCAAGACTTAAATTTGATGGATTTCAAGAACTTGGAGATAAGAAATATATTTCTCTTTATTCCTCGGAATTTTCTCAAAGAGTCATGTTATCAATTGTTAAACCAAAATCTTATCTGTTTTATGAATATAAGAACTGTAAGAATCTTGAAATTATCTCTCAAATTTTAACGATGGAAAATATTTCAGTTATATCTGCTCCTGCAATTACAATTTTAGGGTGGGCAGATATTAATAGGCTTAAAATTGGTTTAAAAAAATCAATGGATTTAATAAATCAAACTCAAAATTCAGAACCTGGGCAATTATTTTTAGAAATTAAAAATAAAGGATTAGAAAGTGCCGCAAGAAAGATACAAGGTAAATTATCAGAAAAATTAAAGAATGCGACTATAATATTTAGTATTAGCTCACTCTCTGAAGCTGATTGGCATTTAATTAAAAAATTTATGAAATGGGAGCGAGGTAAAGAAAGATTTACGAATCTATATGTAGCTTCTGAAGTCGGACCTTTCGCAGCAAGTATAAACAACGGAGATTTTGAAATCTCACGATTAAATAGAATGTATGTTTTTCCTTTGACTCTCCCTGTAATAGAATATAAAGGAATTAAGAAAGTTATTTCTAAAACAAAAAATAAGTTAGGTAAGCTTTATGTTTCACGCCTTAACAATTCGGATGTTCTTATTAATATCGACATTGGAGATGTTATATCTGTTAAAGATCAAGAGGGTCTCCCTCAAATTGATGGAAAAATTTTAAGAAACCAGTTTCAATTAAAATATCCTATTAAAATTTCAAATCAGATTAAAATTGGATCTAATTACAGGACTTATGCTGGCGATTATTTCTCATTACAAGGTTTTGAAATCGTAGAACCTCGAAATTTATTAAATCAATTAAAAGAAACATGTCAATTTATATATGATTCTTTATTATTTATTAAATCGGACAAGAGCGATCATATTAAATGGAATTTAATTCTTCCTTCAAGTAAGAATAAGATTTGCACGAGAGAAGATCAAATAAAAAAGATATTATTAAAATATCAGAAATCAGAAGATTTGATAAGGGCAATAAATGAACAAAAAATTAAGATTCAAATTATAGAAGAGCAACCAGTCGATTTCTTATCAACTCGAGAGGATATTTTAACTCAAGTAAGAAAGGGAAAAGTACCAAAAGGCATTCTAAAGAAATGGCCTTTATATCTTGTCGAACCAATATAGAGAACCAAATAAAAGAAAAATTAAAAAAAAATTTATCTCCATCTTTATTTATATCAATTATAAAAATTCCATTAATTAATTAAATATTAAATCTTTTCTTTAAACTCATTACTTCTAAAACTTATTATTGGAAAATTTAAATAATTATTAGAGGTATAATTTAAGTTCTTTATTTGGATAATTAAAATTATAAATTCAAAATTTAAAAATAATAAAATTGATTAAAATGAATTTTAAAGAACGACAAGAAATAATTTCTAATTCAGAGATTTCATTTGATTATCTGCAGAAATTCAATAGAAATATGGGAATTCTTCATTTGATACAAGGAATCCTAATGCTTACTGTAGGATTAATATTAGACTTCTCTAGAGACATTTATACATTTTATTTAACTTATGAAGAGGTATCTCCTGGTGTTTTTAATATATTTCCAAATCCAGAGGTATTATTTACATTTTCATACGTAGGAGCTATATTAGCATCATTTCTATTATTATCTGCTTTAGCACATTTATTAATTGCTTATCCATTGAATAAAAGATATAATGAGAATCTGCAGAAAGGATTCAATCCATATCGTTGGTACGAGTATGCCTTATCTAGTTCGATCATGATTACTTTTATTGCACTATTATTTGGTGTCTGGGATTTTTGGGCACTCGTTATGATATTTGTATTAAATGCTACAATGATTATGTTCGGGTATATAATGGAATTAGTTAATCAATATACGGAAAAAACTAATTGGAAACCTTTTATAATGGGTTGTGTATCTGGGGCAATTCCTTGGATTGTGATTTTTGGTTACTTTTATGGAGTGGATGCTGAAGGTATACCTGACTTTGTATACTGGATATTTTATACATATCTTGTTTTATTTAACAGTTTTGCAATTAATATGGTACTTCAATATAAAGCAGTTGGTCCTTGGAGAGATTATCTTTTTGGAGAACGAATTTACATAGTATTGAGTTTAGTAGCCAAGTCTTTATTGGCTTGGTTGGCATTTGGAGGTATTTTACAACCACAGTAATAAAAAAAATTTTTTTTCTTTTTTGTTTTAATAAACTTTAGGACTTTAAGGGGATTTTAGGCCAATTGGTTCCCGCATTTCTACAAATTTATATATTAATTCACTTTTATTATTTATAGCTTCCCATCCTTTTTCCTTTTCAAATCCATGTGCAGTCAGAAAATTTTGCGAATAGGTCTTTCTGGCTATTTTTACCATATGTTTAAGCACGTTTATTTTTTCTTTCTCATCTTCAACAAGAGTTAATTTACCCTGCATCGAAATAAATGAAAATGCGCTTAAGTCTTCTTGTAAGTGTTCAATGGAAACACAAACATTAGTATTCTTTTCTAGGATTTTCTTTTTCTTCCCATAATCTGTAAAATGGAAATACATTGTATCATTGAGATAGACATATTGAAAAGGAGAAATATAGGGATATTTGTCATCAATAAATGCAATTCTACATAGTTTTTCGTTTTGAAGTACTTGTTTTATCTCATTCTCATCCATTTTTGGTAATTTTAAAGGACTCATAATTTAATTACTACGAATTTATATTTCTTGATATAATAATAATTTACTTAACCTTTTATCATTTAAAATTGCATTTATTGCTTGTAAGGCACTAACTTCCTTATTTTTTATCTCAATCATGATATCAAAATCATTATCTCCTAATGATTGAATAAATTTTTTAAAATGGTTTATATTAATTGAATCCGCATGACGACATTTACCCTTTATGATATGTTCTGAACTATAATGTAGAATCGGTAAACCATCTTCAGGTTTCCACGTTCTGATTACCTTCTTTAAGATATCTTGAAAATTTTCTTTCATAGGATTACATTCATGATGATATATATCGAATATTACAGGAATCTCAGTTTGCTCGCTAATAGTAAGGCAATCCTCAATGTTGAAGCTTTTGTCATCATTCTCGATTACATAATACTTTTTTATTCTCTTGTCTAGAGTAAGATATCGATTTATAAACCTATTAATGCTAGCTTCTTTATCATCATAAACTCCACCCACATGCGTTATAATTTTGGCAGTTTTATCAAGCCCCAGCAAATCTAAGATATCAGTATGATAAATTAATTCATCTACACTATTTTTAAATACTCTATTGTTGATTGAATTGAGGACAGTATATTGTCCTGGATGCATGGTAATTCTTATAGAATTATTTTTAATATAATTTCCAATAGTTTTAAATTCTTCCTTGAAATAGTCTTGCCAGTTAAAATCCATCACGGGATGGGATCCAAAGGGGATTAGATCTGAAGTAATTCTAAAAAAAAAAATTCTATGATTCACATTAAATTCTAATATTTTCTCTAAACAATTTAAATTATTAGTAATTGTTTGGATTAATCTCTCTTTAGAGTAATTTTTTAGGCGGAAAGTACTATTGCTTTTACAATCTAATGCTAAATTAATACATGGATATCCAATTTTCATTAGAATTTACTTTTTACGATTTCACATATGTATATTTAAATTAAATAAAATTCTTTCCTTCTATCTCCGATTAAATCATTGTATTCATTCAATTTTTTATTCCTAACAAGACTTATATCAATTTCTGCAAAATCTATAAATTCTTGATCTAACGGAGCTGCGGAGATTATCGAACCATCATAGGATGTAATTTGGCTCCCTCCAGTAAATATAAAGTCATCTTCGCCACGTTTTTCATGTCCAATTCTATTAGCAGTAACAGCATATATTCGATTCTCTAAACATCGAGTAATCATTGCTTTTTGACAATAAGGGAGAACTAAATTAGCAGGATGGGCAATAATATCGGCACCTAAGATCGCAAGAGTTCTCGCTGTTTCTGGAAATATCCAATCAAAACAAATCATTATACCAATATTCATACCATTTGTTTTGTACACTTCTAAAGGTTTATCTCCAGCAGAAAACCATAATTTTTCTTTATAATATAAATGAATTTTTCTATAAGTACCAATTAC
>JAHQWY010000185.1 GCA_029856445.1 Promethearchaeia archaeon | reverse complement strand
TAGGACGATGCTCTGCAGCAGAATGGGCTAGGGCAATGGGATATGGAGATAATCGTAATGGAGTCACAACAGTGATTAAACGAATTAAAAAAATCATGCCTGAAAGGTTAATCGTATATTATAACACAAGACCACGCTTATATGAAGCGGTAATAGATAAAAATTAAAAAAGCGAGTGAATTAAAATGACGTTAAAGTGTCAAATTTGTGGAAAAGAATATTTATACGATAGGAAAATATGCCATTCTTGCGAAGAATCTGCAAATATTAGCGGGTTAAGCTGTCCAGAGGGTACAGTTCGTAAGTGGCGCTGTGATAATTTTATTGAATCAAGTGGTTTAGTATTTGGACGAAGCTTAGATACCAGTAAAAACTTAGGATTAAAATTGATTGAATGTCCTGATTGTGGAGAAAGATATTCATATGGTAGGCAAATCTGTCATACATGTGAATGTAATTCAATACCGTTTGGTAAGGTATTTGAACCAACGCATAAAGCACGTAAGTGGAATTGCAATACTGCAATGGCTTGTATAGAGTTGTTATCATCTGATTTAGATACTGCTGAGTCAATTGTAAAGGAGTTACCCCAGTTAGAAAAACTCGAGAAAACTAAATACAATTGGAATATTTTTAACAGTTTTCATGTTAATGAAAGAAAAATAAACAATTTTTTAAAATTTGAATGAAAAATTTAAAAATTCAAAAATATAATGAAAAAAAACAAGAGAGTTTAAAAAATGACGAAATTTTCAATGATTACTCATCAAATGAGTATGATCGGCTCTAGAACGAGAGTTGAGGACTCATGTGAGTCAGGATTATGCCCGATTTGTGTTGCTGATTGCCCTGTTTTTTGTGAAGTTTCAAAATCAGCTTTAAGAGGGCGTGAAGTATTATACCCACGTAGAGAATTCTTTGGTAAATCTACAGCAGGTTCACCTAAAGATTTTGGATTCTCATATAGCGATTTTCAAATTCAATTTGAATGTCGAGGTGCTCAGGGAATTGAAGAGGATGAAGATAAAGTAATATTTCCTAATGTTAATATTGAAACTAGGTGGGGAAATATTCAACAAAAAAATCCATTTATAATTCCTGGTTTAGGAAGTACTTATGTGGCTAAGCGAAATTGGGACGGTTTAGCAATAGGAGCTGCATTGGCAGGAGTTAGTATCACTGTAGGTGAGAATGTAGTTGGGATGGATCCTTATGCTAAATTCGCAAATCATGCTGTATATCCAAAAGTAATTGATACTAAGGATATGAAAGAGCGAGTAGTAAAATATAGAGAATTCTGGGATGGTAAGTATGGGGATATTATTGTTCAAAAAAATGTAGAAGATACAAGATTAAGGGTTTTTGATTATGTAATGTCTAATTTAGAAGTAAACTCTCTTGAAATAAAGTTTGGTCAAGGTGCAAAAGCAATTGGGGGCGAAGTAAGATTAGAATCTCTGGAACGCGCACAATTATTACAAAGTAGGGGATATTTAGTGTTTCCAGATCCCTCTGATCCTGTTATTATTGAGCAATGGAAAGAAGGTTTAATCCCAGATTTTGAAAGGCATAGTAGAGTTGGATTATCATCTACGGAGGATGTATTAGAAGAAATTGATAAAATACGCTCAAATGGTGCGAAAAATGTTTTCATAAAGACTGGAGCATATAGACCCGCAGCAACAGCTTGGATTATTAGATTAGGAATTGAAGGGAAAGTGGATGGAATGACTTTTGATGGTGCTGGTGGAGGTACTGGTATGAGTCCAGTAAGTATGATGAATGAAGGTTCTATACCTACAGCTTATTTAGAAGCATTAGTAGTTGGATGTCTTGATATGATTAAAAATAGAAACCCAAATGCGCCTATCCCATCTATTGCAATAGCTGGGGGGATAGCTAATGAAACACAGATATTTAAAGCACTCGCTATGGGCGCTCCTTATATCAATTGTATTGCAATGGCAAGAGCACCAATTACCGCTGCCATGAAAGCTAAATATATAGGGAAAGTAATTAAACATCATGAAGCAACCCCATCAATGCTAAAGAATTTAGGATTTCCTAAGGATAAAGATCCTAAAAGTCTAACCTTAAGTGAAGCATTTGTTGAATACGATAATCTAAGTAGAATTCATAATGGTCATCTTATTCCTACTTCAGCGATTGGAGTTTATACTTACTTTGACAGCAAATTAGGTATCGGTTTAAAGCAATTGCTAGCTGGAGTACGAAAATTTAGGTTGGATTTATTATGCAGAGACGATATTGCCTATATTTCTCAACGAGCCAAGGAAGTGTGTAAAAAATGGAATCTTGGAATTAAATCTCAAGAATCTATCGATTTTGAGTTAGTAAAAGAGGAAATATATTCGGGAAATTACGAATAAAAGAAAACAAAATTCCTTCTTTTTCATTCATATAAAAATTAAAAAGAATTTATTCGGAAATAAATAAAAAATCTTACTTATTTCATTAGATTTTCTAATTGATTGACGAAATCATCATATTGTTTTATACCTAGGTTCCAAAAATCTTTTTTTGTTATATCTAAACCAACTATCTTCCCTAATTCTTCTGGGGAAACACTGCCTCCAGCTGCAAGAAGTTTTTTAAATTTTGGAACAAATTCCTTTCCTTCTTTCTTATAGGTTTTATATAAGGCATAAACAAATAGTTGAGCGTAGACATAAGGATAATTATAGAATCGAAAATTTGGAATGAAGTAATGTTGCTTCATAGTCCATTCCCAGTCCATTTCATCAAACCATTCAACAGATTCTCCATATATTTTGTCTCTACCAGCACACCAATATTTTGCGATTGTTTTTCCATCTAAATTTTCACCATTTTCAACAGCCTTATATAAATCATGTTCAAACCAATATCTAGAGCTTACTTGAAATGCAGCTTGTCCAGCATCGTCTAATACATGCGCCAATATTGTCATTTTCTCTTCTTTAGATTCCGCTACTTCAAGAAGCAAATCTGTTAATAAAAGTTCTCCAAATATCGAGGCTGTTTCTGCCACAGTATACCCAGGATGAACATTAAAGAACGTTTGAGCTTGACTAGTTAAATAATCATGAACAGCATGACCAAGTTCATGGATAAGTGTATAGATTTCATTTAATTCTCCGGTAAATGTCATGAGAATATAAGCAGATTTACCTTTATACCAAGAAGCGCAATTAGCTCCATTTTGTTTACCCTTTCTCGGACTTGCATCAATGTGATTACGATTGAACATATCATTAAGAATCTCTGCGAATTCGTTATCGAATTTTTCATTTGCCTTAATTACAAGTTCTTTGGCTTTTTTCCATGAATATCTTTTATGTGGAGCAGTTGGGAGTGGAGCACGAACATCCGCACAATTTAATTTAGGAAAACCTAGGATCCTTGCTTTAAGATTTAGATATCTTCGATATACTCCAACGCCTTCTTCTATAGCTTTCATTAAATTATCAATAATTTCCTGAGTCGTATCATTTACAATGAGACTATTATGCATTGGGTTATCATATTTTCTTCTCTTTGAAATATTGACCCAATCTGCGCAAATACTTCTCAAAGCAGTAGAAAATATATACTCATCTTTTCCTAGCAAACTATATATAGACTTATTTGCTGATATTCTTGTATTTCTATCTGGGTGGTTAAGTAAAGCATTAGCTTCCCCATAAGATAGTTCCTTTTTCTCGCCTTCAACTTCCACTATTATTTTTCTTGTATTCAACCATTTCGACTGTAAAGTACTCCACGCTCTTATCCCGTATTGATCTTTTTCAAGAATTAATTGTTCTTCTACTTCAGTAAGATCATGAGGAAATTTTCTTTTAATTTTCTCTAATATATGTTTATAATTAGATAAAATTGGTTTATTGATTATGTCAGCATTGTTATATACAAATTTAGTAATATCTAAATCTAAAAATGCCAAGTCTTTTGATATCTTTGTGGTAAAATCTTCTACACGGCTTTTCAAAGCTTCATTTTCTGGTACTGTCATGTTAGCACTGAATAATCTATTCTTATAAAGATCTAATTCATCAATATCAGCTTCAAATTCCTCTTGTATTTTAAATATTTCTAGCAATTTCTCAGGTGTAAATTCAACAGAGTTTATTTTTCCTTTATAATTATTAATCAGTTCAGTTGCCCTTTTATAAAGGTTCTCCATCCTTTCAGTGATTTCTGGGTCATTCTGACCAGAAAAAATTTCTGTTAAATCCCATACGATTTCTTTTTCAGTCATAATAATAAATACGTTAAAAATTATAAAATTTAAAAATCTTTACCATAGATTTAATCCTTAATATTGAGCAGTTTAAAGTGTAGAATAGATAATTCTCATTCATATTCAATTGTGCCAGGGGGTTTATTGGTGATATCATATACTACCCTATTTATTCCCTTAACCTCATTGATAATTCGTGTTCCTATTTTTTCTAACAAATCCCAGTTCAGTTTAGCAAAATTAGCTGTCATAACATCAAGAGATTCAACAGCTCTAATTGCGCATATATACTCATATGTACGGTAGTCTCCCATGACGCCAACAGTTTTTAATGGTAGAAATACACAAAAAGCTTGCCATAGTTTATTATATACTCCAGCTTTCCTAATCTCATCAATTAAAATTGCATCTGCTTCTCTTAAAATATTGAGCTTTTCTTTATTTATAGTTCCAACAATTCTTACTCCTAAACCAGGCCCCGGAAATGGATGTCTTAAAATTATTTCTTGAGGGATACCCAATGTCAACCCAATTCTTCTTACTTCATCTTTATACAAGTTTTTTAATGGTTCAATAATATCCAGCTTCATATCGTTTGGTAAGGTTACATTGTGATGAGACTTAATTTTTGCTGATGCATTACTAGTTGCACTAGTTTCTACTCGATCAGGATAAATAGTCCCTTGGGCAAGATATTTAATATCAGGATTAGCTTTTTCTAGCTCAATAGTTTTGTTTTCGAATATTTCAATAAAAGTATGACCAATAATTTTACGTTTCTCTTCCGGATCCTCTATATCCTTAAGTTTCTTTAAGAATAGTCCTTCAGCGTCTATATAGTGAAAATTTTTAAACTTTAATGTCTCCTTGAATGTCTTTTGAACTTCTATTTCTTCATTTTTTCTCAATAAACCATTATTTACAAAAACGCAATGTAAACGATCACCAATAGCTCTATGAATTAAAACAGCTGTTACAGATGAATCAACACCCCCGCTCAATCCTAGAATCACTTTATCTTTTAAACCTACTTTATTTTTTATTTTTTCAATTATATTTTCTATTAAACCCTCAACTTTCCATTCTCTGTCGCAATGTGCTATTTTAAATACAAAGTTTTCCAGAATCTTATTCCCTTTTGTTGTATTTACTACTTCAGGATGAAATTGAACACCATATAAAAATTTATCTTTATTCTCATAAGATGCAATAGGACAAGTATCTGTTTTCGCTAAAATTTTAAATCCTTTAGGTATAGAAGTAACTTGATCACCATGTGACATCCATACAATTTCTTCTCTATTTAATGAATCAAATAGAAGACTTTCCTCTATAATGATAAGATTTGCTCGACCATATTCCTTTTTTTCTTTAAGTTCTACTTTTCCTTCAAACTTATGCATAATTAAATGATGTCCATAGCAGATTCCTAATATAGGGATTTTATTTTCAGAGGTAAATTTAAAAAATTCGTCATTTAGAGTTGGACTATCATTGTCATAAATACTACTTGGACCGCCAGAAAGAACAATTGCTTTAGGCATAATTTTTCTAATTTCATCTAGATCCGCATCAAACGGTAAAATTTCTGAATATACTCCAAAATCTCGAATCCTCCTTGTAATTAAATGTGCATATTGCCCACCAAAATCTAAAACAATAACACTATCCATAATTCCAAATCTTCAAAGTTAGATTAATCAATATATTTAAAATTACTATAAAATATTCTAATAGTTAATTTTTAATAAGCCATTTAATCAGATTAATTTTTCTAATTAATCGTAGATTTTTTTTTTAACCAAATTAATCATTTTATTATTATCTATAAAATAAAGGAAGATTTCCTATTATCAAATAAATTTTTTTTTGTAATAATATTCTCTAATTAGAAAGAATCAAATTAGATTCATATAAAAATATTAATTGAGCCTATAAATAAGAGGTGGACTATTGCCTTATAAGATTTTAAAGAAGAAACAACTTGATAAAAGTGGAATATTGGTTGAAATTGATATACATGCACCATTAATTGCTAAGAAAGCAAATCCAGGGAATTTTGTATTGATAAGAATTAATGAAAAAGGTGAAAGGTTTCCACTTACTATTGCTGATTTTGATAGATCACAAGGTAGAATCACGCTTGTTTTCCAAATTGTAGGAAAATCAACATTATTACTTTCTCATCAAGAACAAGGTGGTGAACTTTTAGATGTAGTAGGTCCATTAGGTAATGAAATCCAAATCAAAAAATATGAGAATCCAATTGTGATTATTGGAGGGGGAGTAGGAATTGCACCATGTTACCCTCAGGCTAAGGCATTTAAAGAAGCAGGTAATTCAATTATTTCAATATTAGGTGCTCGTACAAGTGATTTAATATTTTGGCAAGATAAGATGGCAGCTTTAAGCGATAAATTAATTATTACTACTAATGATGGAAGTGAAGGATTAAAAGGCTTTGTAACTGTTCCCTTAAAAGATATACTTGCGGAAGAAAAAATAAGCTTAGTTATTGCAATTGGACCACTGATAATGATGAAAAACGTTGCTTTAATGACAAGCGGAATTGAAGGCTTACCAAAAATAAAAACTCTTGTTTCACTTAATACTATTATGGTAGATGGAACAGGGATGTGCGGTGGATGTCGGTTTGCTTCAAAAAATGGAGAAATCCATTTTGCCTGTGTTGAAGGTCCAGATGTAGATGGTCATATGGTTGATTTTGATATCTTATTAAATCGTGAAAAACGATTTATTGATCTTGAAAAGAAATCTTATGATCTTTATAAGCAAGAATGTAAGGTTTTAGAAGAAATTGAAAAAAATAAAAAAATTTAAGAGATAAATACTAATGAGTAAAACTCCGCCTCGACAAAGAATGCCAGAGCAAGCTCCGAATTTAAGAATAGAAAATTTTGAAGAAGTTGCTTTAGGATTTACTGAAGAAATGGCTCATAATGAAGCTCAAAGATGTCTACAATGTGCTGAGCCTAAATGTGTCGATGGTTGCCCTGTGAATATTGATATTCCAAATTTTATCAAACTTGTTAAGGAAAATGATTATTTAGAAGCAATCCGTAGCATAAAAGAATATAATATCTTACCTGCTATATGTGGAAGAGTCTGTCCTCAAGAAATTCAGTGTGAAAAAGCTTGCATTTTAAATAAAAAATGGGAACCAGTTGCAATTGGAGCTCTTGAAAGATTTTTAGCAGATTGGGAAAAAGAAAATCAACTTAAAGAGTGTCCTGATTGTGAGCCACC
>JAHQWY010000184.1 GCA_029856445.1 Promethearchaeia archaeon | reverse complement strand
AATAAAAATACAAATTTAGAATATTAATGATGAAAAGACCAACGGTATATTCTTATGGAATTGAATTTTTTAATAAATTGAGATTTACATGACAAATAAAATCGAAATTCGTGGATATTGCGAAGAAAGATTTGAACCAGTCAAAAAAGTTTTAGCACAGAATATAGAGTCTGGATCGGATATAGGTACTTCCTTTGCTGCTACAATTGATGGCAAATTTGTAATCGATATCTGGGGGGGATATACTGATGCTGCTCAAACGCGAGAATGGGAACGAGATACAATAGTCAATGTTTTTTCAACAACTAAAGTTATGTCTGTTCTTTGTGTACTTATGCTCATAGATAGAGGTTTTATCGATTTAGATTCCCCTGTAGCTAATTATTGGCCTGAATTTTCCCAATCAGGTAAGGAACAATTACCAGTTCGTTATCTACTTAGTCATACTGCAGGTCTGCCGGGTTTTAATAAAGTGATTAAAATGGAAACTCTATATAACTGGGAGGAAATTGTTAATATATTAGCTGCTCAAACACCATCTTGGGAACCAGGAACTAGGAGTGGATATCACTCAATAACTCAAGGGTATTTATTAGGTGAATTAGTTAGGCGAGTCACAGGAAAAACAATTGGAACTTTCTTCCGAGAAGAAATATCTGATCCTCTTAATGCAGATTTTTATATCGGATTATCTGAACAACATGACTCAAGAGTTGCTGATCTTATCGCACCTCCACCTATTCCTAATCAATTAATGGAAAACAATGAAGAATTAAGGGCAGCAAGAGGATTTTTTAACCCTGTTTTACCCATAGAAAAATGTCTTACTCGAGAATGGCGTAATGCCGAAATTCCTGCTGCTAATGGCCATGGAAATGCGAGGTCTGTAGCCCGAATAGGAGCAGCAATAGCATGTGGAGGTGAACTTGATGGTGTCCATTTACTTTCATTAAAAACAATTGAAAAAGCTATCGAAGAGCAATCTTACACTAAAGATTTAGTCATACAGATTCCAATACGATGGGGTTTGGGATTTGGATTAAATAGTAAGGAAATCCGTTTGGGTCGAAATCAACGTGCCTTTTGCTGGGGAGGCGCAGGAGGTTCTTCTCTTGTTATGGATCTTGATGAAAAAATTAGTTATGCTTTTGTAATGAATAAAATGACTAATACCCTTTTAGGAGATGCGCGTTCAGCTAATCTTGGCAGGGCATTTCTTAAATCAAAGTAAAAATCAATAAATAGTAATGAGAAAATAAAAATATTTTTATAAATAAATAGAAAATAAAAAAAAATCAGATATGTCAGTTTTATGCATCGAGATTTTCGATTACAGTTGCTACTCCCTGACCGCCTCCAACACAGGCGTTTGCTACACCATATTTAGCTTTTTTATCCTTTAATATTCTAGCTAGCGTTCCCGTAAGTCTTATCATGGTACAACCTAAAGGATGACCAATTGCAGTTGATCCTCCCATTACATTAACAATATCCCATGGTAAATTGAACTTATCCATACAATTCAGAGTTACTATACAAAAAGCTTCATTGATTTCCCAATAATCTATTTCATCAGCAGTCAATCCTGCATATTCTAATGCCTTTTTAGTAGCAGGAACTGGTCCTCTACCCATTGTCGATGGATGAACTCCTGCCCAACCAATGGATAAAATTCTTGCCATTGGCTCAAGACCTCGTTTCTTTGCTTCTTCAGCCGTCATTGATACTGCTGCTGTGGCACCCGCATTTAAAGGTGAAGAATTCCCAACAGTTATAACACCTTGTTCTGTTCCCTCTCTTTTCACATAACCCTCTTTACCGCCATTCTTTTCTAAGTAGAATGGTTGTGATAACCTTGGCAATTTAGCATGGTTTTCCATACTCGAAGGTCTTGAGTTCAAATCTCTATCGACTATCATAGAAGTATTTACGTCATCAGGTACATGTCCCTCAAGTGGTATAATTTCACCTTTGAGCCATCCATCTTCATAGCTTTTAACAGCTAAATTATGACTTCTCACGCCAAACTTATCTAAATCTTCCTTGGTAAAAGTGGGAACTTCTTCTTCATAAAGTTTCTGAGCTGTTTGAAGCATATTGAAGGAAGTCTGCATTTCCAGATCAGGTCGATAAAATTCACTACCCTTTTCCAATAATTTTAAATTTGGTTCAGTTCCTCGACCTCTTACTCTAGTCATATGTTCAAAACCAGTAGCTAATACAGCATTCGCATTTCCTGTCATTAATTCCATAATACCTATATGCATTCCTGAACCAGCTGAGCCACATTGTCTATCAATAAAAAATGCTGGTACATTTACAGGGAATCCAGCTAAAAAGATAGGAAGTCTCCCTCCATATGTCCAATTTTCTAAAACACCTGCGGCAACTCCTACTGATACTTCTTCCATGTCTTTTCTTTCTATGCCTTTATTAGTTAATTTTTCATCGAAAAATTTATTTAAAAGTCTTGCCAATAACTCATCGCCTCTAATTTCTCCAAATGCATCTCTTTCAGGCTGTTGAGGTCTTGAACGAGAAAAAGCAGTACGGGCATAATCAATCAACCACACTTCTTTTAATTCCATATTATTTTTAACCTTTTTATTGTTTTTTTTTTGAATTTAATTGAAATGTTCAATTACAAAGGAAAATTAAAGATACTATTTTAACAATTTTAATTTTGAAGATTGAATTATGAGGGTGTAGAGTATAAAAATTAAAAAAATATCTAAGAAAACTATTATAATCTCAATCTTAATATTTTTAATAAACTATTCTAGGGTCCACAATTGTATAAACAATGTCTGCTATTAAAGTTCCTGAAATTATTATAAGTGTAAAAAATACAACAAAACCATTTATCAAGAAGTAGTCTGCTAACATTATCGAACTATAGAAATAATAACCCATTCCTGTATAATTAAACGTAACTTCTACAAACACGGTTCCTGTAAGCGACGTTGCAATTCCTCCAATAATAAGATGACTCGAAGGAAGTAGACCATTTCTTAGAGCATGATTATTTATTACATCTCTTTCTTTAACACCCTTTGCACGTGCAGTTCTAATATAATCCTGGTCTAAAACATCTAACATGCTTGATCTTGTTTGTCGAGTAATACTAGACAAAGATATGAAAGTCATGCAAAATACAGGAACTACCAGATGTAGTAGTGTATCAAAAAAAAATATTTGATCATTATATAAAATACTATCAATTAATCTAAATCCTGTAGAGGGTCCCCCGTCTGGAACAGGTCTTGCTAATGATGGATTATTTGCGAATACTACTGGAATATCTAACCCACCATAAGTAAAATTTTTCAAAGTAAGACCTACAAATATTTGCAAAAGTGAGGCAACATAAAAAACAGGAAATCCTGCACCTATAATCGCCATTCCTCGAATAAGATAATCTTTCGATTTATTTTTATTCCTCGCAGAAGAAATCCCAAGTTTGATACCGATTATCGGAACTATAAGTATCGAAAATATCATCAATTCAAAGGTTCTAGGAAACACCCAGCCAATAATATCCACTACTTTTTCTCCAGGATACATAAAATGGGATTCCCCCCAATCTCCTATGAAGAAATTTTTAAGATAAAGACCAAGTTTTTCATACCATGGTTTATACCAGCCAACTCTCCTCAGTTCTCTTTCAATAAATTGGCGATCATAAGTCATAATTTGACTCATATAAGGATTCTTATCTATCATATGAGAAAAAATCCAAGTAATTATTAAGACTCCAATTAAAATCGGAACCATTAGTAATATCCTTCTAAAAATATATTTCATCATATTCCGAGCTTGACGAGTCATAAACAATTAACTAAACTTCTTTTATGTTAAAATGAATTTGTAAATTAACAATAAAAATTATATTAACAATTTTAATTTCACCTTTTATAATTACATTTGTGTAAATTTCTGTATTAAGAGTTATAAAACAATTGGTAAAAAAGTATATATATTACAAGGACCGATATAATCTATTATTAAAGGTGAAAAGACGATGAATAAAAGAGATAAAGAGCAAACAATTAAAAGCAACGAAAATTTTACGTTAGAACGATTTGATAAACCTCGTATCCCTCCCTTAGACGAAGTTGATTTCGTTAGAGAGTTATATCTCTTTCATAATGCTATGAATCAAATTAGTTATCCAAACCGAGAGAATATTGAATCAGAATGGGAGAGTGAGATGTCTATTCTTATCCGATGGTTAAAATCATATTATGTTGATATTCTTGACGATTTAATTTCTTTTCTTAAACTTGAAGAAAAAGAGCTAAACATCAACTTGATTAATTCAAAGAAATTAGAAAGCCCTATTAAATCATTTCTTCGAGACAAAGGAACTATTTTTAATGTGATTGGTACAATGACAAGATACAGAAAATTACGGCTGAAATGGATTTTAATGGCTAGTCATGTTACATATGATTCCTCACTTCCTCCTAGAGATAAAGAGATTTTAATCCTCCGAATTGCGTGGCTTTGTAAAGCTAAATATGAATGGGATCATCACGTTGTTGTTGGGAAACGGGTTGGACTTTCCAATGATGAAATCAATCAGATAAAAATAGGACCAGAAGCGCAAGATTGGAATCATTTTGATGCTACTCTATTACGTGCTGTTGATGAACTCTACACAAACACATTTATGTCAGAAAAAACTTGGAACGAATTAATTGTACATTATACAGTAAATCAAGTCATGGATGTAACTTTTGTTGTTGGAGCTTACAACATGTTAGCAATGTTTCTCAATTCTTTTGGAATTCAAACAGAAGACTGTGTAAAAGAATCTCCTTGATTGCAAGCGGAAGAAACTATAAAACGGGCTCAAAAAAAAACCAAATATCTCATAACCAATAAGTGAGTACTACTCCAATAAGGGGGATTATAGCAGCATATGGTAAAACCAATGTAGGAGAGAAAATGAACCACAAAAATGCGAATACAAGATAAGAACTTATTTTAGCAACCTGAAGATCAGTAATCCAAATACCCATATAGAATGCTCTGTCTAGAGGCGCTCGATTTACTATATATTTTACCGCTCCAGTATAAATACAACCCCACCCAAATCCAAGAAATAACTGAGCTATTATAAAAAAGGTAATATTGCCTGTAGCTGAACCTCCTGCATAACAAATCAAAGTTAATGCTGATAAACTAAATCCAACAGCAAGCATTAATTTTTCTGAAATTTTTGGATTATCGACTACTCTCCCCATAATCACCATAGCTAGTATTTGAAAAATAGGGTTGAGAGCAATAACAACACCAGTGAGACCTATAGGAATTCCAGCATCAGTTAGTATAATATAAATAATCTGGAGGAAAGGTATAACACCGAATTGGCGAAAGAAAACACTTATAAAGAGAAGGAATTTTACTCTTGCTCTTTTTCTTGTGATTTTTAAAAATTCTTGTTCTGTATCTTTAATTAATAATTCTTCTCCTAAAACTGCAGTCTTATTATCATTTATTGTAGGATCTTCTTTTTTAATATCTCGCACGGGTATTGCAAATATAAGTGCTATCGTTGTTGTCAATATCAAAAAGAGAACTAGCGAGCCTTCACCAAAAATAGAAATCATGAAACTTGAACCTAAAACTCCAATAGCCCAACCAGTGCTTTTAGTTGCGTTAAGAAGAGATAATTGAGTTCCACTAATTTCTATTGTTCCTAAATTTGCATTTAATTCATTCTTTTTATTCGATTTTTCCACAATGTCAGCAAATAAGGCATCCGATGCAGGCATTCTCATACCTAATATAGAACCCCTAAAAAAATTTAGAATACAATAAAATATAATATGGTTATTCAGATTCAATAACATAAAAATAATAATTTGTAAAAATAAGGCAAAGATAAAAAAAAATTTTCTGCGACCTGTTCTGTCACTTATTCTCCCAAATAACCAAGAAAAGATCGCCATCCCAACACCCATCCATGTCATAATAAATATTATTCCCCCTGCAGAGAATCCTTTTGATTCTAAAAATGCAGGTAAGAATGCAAAATAAGCATAACCTGATATACCTGCAAAAAATACAGCAATTATAAGGGAAGATTTGTTAATAGAGGATGCTTGTTCATCAGATTCAATTCGAATCTTAAGAATCTTCATGTTATTTGAAATATTTTTTTAATTATTAATTTAATTGATATTCAAATCTCTATTTCTTTTATAGAAAAAAATTCGTTACTCAGAAAAAAGGTAAAATATAGATTATCTCCAAGTTTTTTTGGAATCAAAGATTTATCTAAACAGTGAAAAAACATGACAAATAAAATTGAAATTCATGGTTATTACGAAGAACAATTTGAATCAGTAAAAGAAGCGTTTGCAAAAAATTTTATGGAGGGTTTAGATCTTGGAGCTTCGCTTGCTGCTACAATAGATGGCAAATTTGTTATTGATCTTTGGGCTGGTTATGCCGATGCTGCTCAAACACAACCATGGGAACAAGATACCATTGTTAATGTATATTCAACTACAAAAGTTATGACTGCATTATGTGTACTTATGCTTGTAGATAAAGGACTTATAGACTTAGATGCACCAGTAGCCAAATATTGGCCTGAATTTGCACAAGCAGGTAAAGAGCGACTACCAGTTCGTTTTCTTCTTAGTCACACTTCAGGTTTAGCTGGATTTGACGAGATTGTCGAACCTAAAACACTTTGTGATTGGGATAGAATTATAAATATGTTGGCTGCTCAAAAGCCATGGTGGGAACCTGGAACTAAGAATGGATACCATTCAGCTTCGTTTGGTTTCCTTTTAGGTGAGTTAGTTCGACGTGTAACAGGAAAATCTATTGGTACTTTTTTTCGAGACGAAGTTGCAATTCCTCTTAAAGCAGATTTTTATATTGGTTTACCAAAAGAACATGATTCCCGAGTTGCTGACTTAATTCCACCTATACCTATTGATCCAAGTCTATTGGGAGAGATAGACCTACAATCCATCCCTGTAAAAGTACTTGGTAATCCTGCTCTAGATGATAAACTTGTTGCAGAATCTTTAACTCGAGAATGGCGTGGCGCAGAAATTCCAGCTTCAAATGGACATGGTAATGCTAGATCCATTGCTCGAATAGCATCAGTGTTAGCATGTGATGGTGAAATCGATGGCTTACGCTTATTATCTTCAGAAATTATTGAAAAGGCAATAGAAGAACAATCTTATGATACAGACTTAGTTTTTACCTTTCCTGTACGTTATGGTTTGGGTTTTGGTCTTGTTAGTAAGGACAGGCCAATAAGCCCTAACCCAAGAGCTTTTTATTGGGGTGGTTGGGGAGGCTCTCATGTTACTATGGATCTTGATGCTAAGCTGAGTTGGGCATTTGCGATGAATAAATTGATGGTTACACTCACGGGGGATCCCCGAACTGAGAGAATTCGGGAGGCTTTATATAAAGCCCTATAACAAAAATAGATCTTAATTCACATAAAATAAAGACTCTCGAAAATTCGATAAAAAAAAATATATTAAAATAAAAAAGAAATAAATTATATC
>JAHQWY010000183.1 GCA_029856445.1 Promethearchaeia archaeon | reverse complement strand
ACCTTTATTTAGGCTTATTAAATTCACGTAAATATAATTTCATGAAATAACGTTGAGTATTACAATAATTTAATCTATCCTTATCAGTCAAATGCCTACAATTTTGTAAGACACTTTGGATATCCATAAGTAGTTTAAAATTATCATATTTTGCTTTTTCTTGTATGACTCCTGAGATTTGATTTATATCATAATCTATTTCGATTTCATAAAATAAATTTTTTAGATTAAGAACGGGTTCTGAATCTTCTGATCTTGAATTTTTCATAATTTTTATTCCTTCCTCAAGATTTTTTGTAATTTTATCAGATTTCTGTTCAAAATATTCATCACAAATCCCTTTATACCAATATCTACAATTTTGACAATCACGCAAGTCTTGAGTCAATTTTATATAACAAGTATTAGTTATTTTTTTAAGGGTGTTTTCTGATTCATGTAGATTTGAGATTATCATTTTCATTAATTTTGCATGAATTATTTTGTTTATATTTCTCTTGTAATTCTCTTATAATAGCAGAGAAATATCCACATATATATTAAAAATTAAATTTTTTATAATGAAATTAAGTGATATCCTAGTAATATCCTCAATCTCAAATTTTACAATGAAAAAAAAAAATTTTAAAAATATTTGTAGAATTTAAAGATTAGAGTACAGAAAGTATGCTATCAATATCAAGCCATCCTTTTTGAGAAAGAATTACTTTTCCATTCTCATCAAGTACAAATTGTCCTGGTCCTTGCTGCTCCCAACCTTCGTATACTCCGTGAATAAAGTTTTTTTCTTTTACTTCTTTTAATTTTGAAGGTATTTGAGAAACAGCTTCCTTTGTCATCATTCCTAAGCCATAATCTGCATATAATTCATCTTTTAAACTTGGAATAACGGGAAAGTCAATCTTTTCTTTTTCAATATATTCTTTCGCAATTTTCTCACCAGATTGCGTAATGTATATTATTTCTCCCCCTTTATTTTCAATTTCAGTCTTACGTGTCATCAATATGTTGAGATCTAACAAACAAATAGGGCATCCAAAGTACCTTGAGAAAATCAAAACTACTTTTTTTCCCTTAAATTTAGCTAAATCGATTTCCCCCACATTGTAAGAATTTAATTTGAATAGAGGAGCTTGATCTCCTTCATTAATTTCTTTATTGCTCATAGTATTCACTTATAATATAAATTATTTTTTTTAATGTAGAGTTTCATAAAAGATTTTTTCAGAAAGTTTCTAGTGTATTTCATAAACCGTAGATATTTTAAAAAATAAAATTAATATTAATATGGTTGAATTCTATTACTTAACTTAATCAAAAAATATAAAATTCAATATAATACTAAAAGTGAGTCTTTTGGTTAAAAAAGAATATATCTGTGAAAAAGGTAAGAGGAGTTCCATTGTTATTGATGATCTTTCAGTAGAAATTAAAGAAGGTGCCACACTCGTTCTTGGATTCGCAGGGATAGGTCTTATAGGTCCTATCGTTGCTAATACTCTTATTGAACAACTCCCAGATGCTAAAGAAATTGGTTTTATTACGAGTGAATACCTTCCCCCTATAAGTGTATTTTATGCAGGAGTATTGAAACATCCATTCCGAATTCTTTATTCTCCAAAGCATAACTTACTTATTGGCATATGTGAAGTTCCCTTCCAAGTTGTCTCCGCATACAATGATCTTTCTAAAACTATTTGTAATTGGGCTTTATCTGAAGATGTTAGAGCGAAGGAGATAGTAATCTTTCAAGGAATCCCCCAGAGAGGGATAATTGATGAATATCCGGTTTATTATGCTGCTGAAGAAGTAATGATGGAGCATCTTGAAAAATTCGGGATAACTAAGGTTGAGAAAGGAATAATAGTAGGTCCGGAAGCGACTATCTTAAATGAAGCATTAACAAATAGA
Organism: Promethearchaeia archaeon; assembly: GCA_029856445.1. Classification (GTDB taxonomy): domain Archaea; phylum Asgardarchaeota; class Lokiarchaeia; order Sigyniarchaeales; family SOKP01; genus Loki-b32. The sequence continues at coordinate 5,639 of JAHQWY010000183.1, read as the reverse complement.
TTGAAAGCTTATGCCTTGTTCACACCAGTCTTAGAGATTCCTACTCCTGAAGGTGCTGCTAGTATTTTGGAAGTACTAAACAAAATTTACAAACTATCAATAAACACAGCTCCTCTTATTGAACAAGGAAAAGAAATCAAGGCTAAGATGTTAGAGCTGGCCCAAAAAGCACAAGAATATCAACAACAGCAACAGTTACCCGGAACAGGTAAAGAATATACTCAATATTTTCAATAAATTCTAAAATTCTATTCTATTTTTTATTTTTCTGATTATAGAATTCTTCATTATAATTTTAATCATATTTTCATTGCTGATCATTTAGGTTTATAAAAGGAAAGAAAAAGATTAAAGAATTACCAAAAATTAATTCTTTTTATGAAATATAACAAGACACAAGCAGCAGTTTGTGGTCTTTTTTGTCCTGCTTGCACTGTATTTATTGCTACACAGGAAGATCCGGCGCGTCTTAAATTAATTGCTAATCAATTTGGTATATCTGAAGAAGAAATGAAATGCAATGGCTGCCGATCAGATAAACGTATTCCATATTGCGATACCTGTAAATTATATCCTTGTGCTGAGGAAAAAGGGATAGATTTCTGTGGAGAATGCAATGAATATCCTTGTGATGACTTAAAAGAGTTTCAATCGCTAGCACCTCATCGTTTTGAATTATGGGAAGCACAGGAACAAATTGTTAAAGATGGATATGAAAAATGGATGGAGGACATGATAAAACATTATTCATGCTCAGAATGTGGAACAATAAATTCAACATACGATTCTAATTGTAGATCATGTGGAAATCAACCTAGTAATAAGTACACAGAAAAACATGGTAAAAAAATATGGGAATTCCTAGCAAAACAACAATCTAAATTGAAAAGCGATTAAAATCAAATTTCTTTAATATCTCATTTTTTTTTTTTGAAGGAAAATATTTTATTTAATACTACATAAGAAAGAAGTTAATAAGATTAAGAAATAAGGTTGTTTGAAGTTCTTGGGAGAATTAAGGTTCTTATCTTTCTTATACCGATAATATATGGTTTTTGGTGTTTAAAATGAAAAGAGTCAAGACTTTTGACATTATCCGGGGATGGTGTATGTTCATGATGGTATGGGGGCATATGCTTTCTTGGTGGATGATATCACAAGATAGTTGGTTGACATCATCACTTCATTCGATTTTTGGTGATATTGTTGGTATTGGATTTTTATTTATTTCAGGATTAAGTGCGGTAATATTTTTTAGGAGTAGACTTTCAAAAGCCGTGGTTTCAATGGATTATAGTGAAGATCAAGTTCGAAACGAATATTTATTTCGAGCTTTACTTATTTTAGCTATTGCTATAGTGTATAACAGTATTATATCATTAGGAACATTAGATCTTTTAAATATTTGGAAATGGTACATACCATTTACCATTTCGTTTTCACTATTAATGTCGTTTCCATTATTGTCAACCATAAAATCATATAGAATAATTATAGCTATGGGTTTTTGGTTAAGTCATTATTTCATCTTAGCATTACTTTTACCTTATCAGGGAGAACCTAATACTTTTGGAGTTTTATACCATTTTTTATACAATTCCATCGGTTTACATCCCATTTTATTATATTTCAGCTTTTTTTTAATAGGAACAGTTATTGGGGATATAATATTCAATATTTATCTTATAACTGATCAAGAAGAGAGAAGATTGGCTTTAAAAAATGAATTTTTGCTTCCTTCCTTCATAATAGGTCCAATTCTAATAATTATTGGGGTTTTATCTCTTTTTCCTAGTTTTTTAACTCATGCCTCATTCTCATCAACAGTTTATTCTTTAGGAGTAATATTGATTTCAACTTCAATATTATTAATCATTGAAGAATTCGAACTTATTAATGCAGAAAGAAGCTACAGATTTTTCTTTTATTTCTCTTATTATTCTTTTTCTATCTATTTTGCACATAACGTGTTATATTTTGTATTATTTAAAAGAACTAATGCATTAACTTTTTGGATTTTTATGCCACTCACCTTCTTAATTATTATTTTATTACTTAGAGTTATTTATTCGACTCTTAAGGATAGTGCATCAATAAAAGCGCAGATAGGTAAATTAAGTGTAAGACTAGCAATTCATGTTAAGAAAAGGTTAGAAAGGATAGAAATAAAAAATGGGGATCTAGATAAAAATTAAAGAGAAATTCGTTCCGGTACAGATAAATCAGGAATTATGTTTACGATGTGAACGGTGTTTACGTGCCTGTAAGGCTAAAGCAATATATTTCGAGCATAGTATTCGATTAGTAGATTATAGTAAATGTAAAGCATGTTTGAATTGTGTTCAGGTATGTCCGAGAAATGCTGTAGAGGTCACTTCAATTGAATTTGAAGATCAAATAATTAGTATTAAGGTTGATCATGAAAAATGCTCTATGTGTGAAGAATGCCTCGATGATAAAGGAAATTTCTGCCCAAAAAATCTTTTTTATAAGGATAAAGTGAAATCTAAAGAAAATGAAGATATTGAAGGGATACGGTTTAAATTTAAAGAAATAGCAAAATGCCAGGGTTGTTTACGATGTGAAGCTCTTTGTCCTGAGAAGGCAATAAAACCTGTAATTTTCGATGCTATGTAAAAGAAGTAAAGGAGTAATAATACCAAATACACCTTAATTTTCTAACCTTCTAATTCTCTTAACTAAATCATTAAGATATAAGTTACCCATCCCCAACTTTACAATATGGGAAAAAAATAATACTAATGCAAATCTGGTTCCCATTATATCAATATAACTTGAACAAATCTTTTGGTTATTTTCTAGTTCAAGATACATTTTTTTTAAGCTACTTAATTTTTTCTCACTTCGAACCTCAAATTCTTTCGTTATCGAAAACAACGTGGTGCTTGGGAGTGATGAATATAAAACAATACCATCAACAGTAAAAATACCGCTGCCTAAGATTTCTTTATCATCCACATAACCTCGTAAAATTTTAACTATCTCTTGAAATAGAGGTAATGAAGTAAAGCTGGTAATTTGATCATTCGATAATGCTTCTGAAGACTCACCCCCGCCCTCATAATATTCCATATGGGTAAACTCAAAATCAACTTTCTGATATCCACGAACTTTGAAGTTTTTATCTACAAAAGATTGAAAACTATGCTCACATACCGCTCCTGAAGGAATAGAGACTGTTGTTAATGTTTTGCTTTGGTTTATTATTTTTGAGGGAATTTTAAGTTCTTTTCCTTTACTACAAGTAGGACAAATTACCCGAATAGTTTCAAATAATTCTTTTTCTTCAGTACTTTTTGTATCCAGCATAATTTGTAATTTAATTGCCTTAATTGAATTTATTTTAGTGGTAAATATTAATACAATAAAATAAATTTATCTGTTAGATATTGATTCATCTAACTTCAATATTAATTTTACTTATCATAAAGACAATTTTGGTTTAATATTATCCAGGTTATCAAAAGCTTCTTTTCTCTTAACACAAGATGAACACTGACCACAAGGTTCTTCTCCATCACTATAGCAACTCCATGTCCATTCTATTGGAACTTTTAAGTCCTTAGCCAACTTTATCACTTCAATTTTATTCAATGTTATTAAAGGGATTAATATGCTAATTTTAGATTTATCCTGTTTATGTTTTCCTCTATTAATTAGTTTTTCAAGGTCTTTAAAGAAATGAATATTGGCATCCGGGAATAAGTTGATATCTGCTGAGTTATGCCCTCCAATAATAAACTTGCATCCATAAATTTCAGCATAATAAGCCGCAATAGAATAAAATACAAGGTTTCGTGCAGGGATAAATCCCTCAGGGGCATGTAAAGCACTTGGAATCGTAAATCCTTCTATTCGTAAATCAATTGCTTCTTTTAAATATTCAATCGGGACTTCAATTAATTTAATACCCATTCCTTTAGCTAATTTTAATGCTGCTTTTTTCTCTCTTTCGGGTCGAAGATTATAATTAAATGAAATTGCAATTAATTTATAGCCCTCCCTTTTTGCCCAATAGAGAGCTGTTGCGGAATCAATTCCGCCTGATAATAAAATTATCGCTTCTTTTTCTACTTTATCTTCTTTTGTAAACATTTTTGCCTTAATAGAGACCTTAATAGCTTCATTGACATTAGTAAGCTGATAACCTAAAACTTTAGCGGCAATTGTTCCATCAGAAGTGACATTACATCTCATTACATCAATCATTTCTTTACATATTTCAAGCTTTTCTGGAGCTTCATTATATGGGATATTCTGAATCCGTGGAGGTGGTAGATTAAATCCCAAATTACTCATGTTATCTACGACCATATCTATCAATTTACGCAAGTCAATAATTTTAGGTCCAACGAGGTCAAATATTTGATTATCACCTCCTTTTCCCTCAGCAGCAGTTAAAAACGCGTTTGTAGCATCTTTGACAAATACCGGTTGCATAGGAATATCTCCATTTCCAGCAATTTGTATAATCCCTTCTCCAATCTGTTCTATTAAATCTGGAATTAATTCATCATGAGGTCCCAAGATATAAGAAGGTCTAAAAATGGTATAACAAACTTTTCCTTCCTTTAGAATTCTTTCAGCTTCTTTCTTTGAGCGAAAATATTCATTAGTCGCCCATTCGACTTCTCCATATAGATCAACTCCTAAACCAGAAGGAAATATGATTCTTGGGAGGTCTATTTCTTTGGCGACATTTACTAAGATCCGCATCCCTTCAATATTTATTGTTTCAAATAATTCTTTTGAGCCACACACCACTCCTCTGAAATGGATTACCGCTTTGCAACCAACAAGAATCTTTTTAAGCGAGTCAGTATTGAAATTTTTTATTATAATTGCTTTTGCTCCTATGGATTCCACCTCTTTAGCAGCTTCTTCACGTCGTACAATACCAATTACATCCCATCCTTTAGAAATCGCGGCTTCTATTGTATGTTTTCCTAAAAATCCATTTGCGCCTGTGATTGCTAATGTTTTAGAATTTGTCATCTTATCTTTTCTCTTTATACATGTTTAATTGTTATGTTATTTTTCTCATATTTATTGTTTTTAAACATAAATTATAAAAACTATTATAATCAAAACTATTATTTAAAGAACAATCTAATCGAATTAAAATATGGGATATAAAGTTTTTTTAGACTCAACAGAAATTAAATTTAGCGCTTGCCATTTTCTAAAAGAGCCTGATCAGTGTTCACGGCTTCACGGTCATAATTACTATGTATCTGTTGAGATTAGTGATGATCTGGACAATAATTATTTTGTAGTAGATTTCATTGAACTCAATCGAAGATTAGGTGAGATAATTACTCCTTTAGATCACTATATATTAATTCCTGAAAAATCTAAGGATTTAAAGATATCTAAAGATGATGAATCTGTAGAGATTATAGCATCTAATAAGAAATATTTATTTCCTCGCTCAGATGTCCTTTTTCTTCCCTTACCCGCAACGACAAGTGAATTATTAGCAAAATATATACATAATAAACTAAAAGAAATTTATCAGAATAAAAGAATTGTGGTGAAAGTGGGAGAAAGCAAAAGTACCATGGCATCATATGAAGAATAAATTATGAGATTTTATCTAACTAAATTTATAAAACACC
>JAHQWY010000182.1 GCA_029856445.1 Promethearchaeia archaeon | reverse complement strand
AAATTAATGACAGAATCTTACGAGTTAACAGGAAATCTTATAGAAATTTTCTTTTTTTAAAAGATATGATAAAAATTTTTACTAAATTTAAGCCACATGTCGTGCACTCACATTACGTTGTTCCATCAATAATTATTAATTTTTTCGCAAAAATTTTCAGAATACCGACTATTTTACACGGTAGGGGGGAAGATGTGAATTATTTTCCGTTCCATAGTGCTAAAAGTAAAATGTTATTATTAATAGCTGGTAAGTTAAATGATAGGATTATAACAGTAAGCAAATCTACGAGAGATAATTTCTTAAGATTTAAAACAAAACGAAATAAAGTTAAAGTAATTTACAATGGAATAAATTTCAATTACTTTAATCCAAGAGAAAAAATTTTTTTTTCGAGCCAATATCCATTAGAAATATTACATGTAGGAAGATTTCATGTCAGAAAAGGACAACATCATATCATTGAAGCATGTAAAAAATTAAAAGATAATAATATCAAGTTTCATTTAACATTAATTGGGGGCGGTCCTTTAAGAAAATTACTTGTTGAGTTAATTAAAAAATATGAATTAGAAGACTGTGTGGATTTATTGGGTTGGATTGATTACAGAAAAATTCCAAATTACATGCAAAAAGCTGATGTGTTAGTCTTCCCCTCAGTAACTGAAGGATTACCAAATGTAGTATTAGAAGCAATGAGTATGAAATTAGCTGTAATATTAACAAGAATAGGTGGTAATTTAGAGTTAGCTCAAGATAAGGGAAGTATTTTAGTGGATACAAATAACCCTCAACAATTGTTCGAAGGGATATTATATTATTATAACCATCCTAAAGAACTTGAAATTGGTGGAGAAATAAATAGAAATTTCATTATTAACTCCTTTAGTTGGGATGTTCATGGAAAAAAATTGTATCAAGAGTATGAATCATTAATAAAGAAGAGGAGGGTATAAATGATAAGTAGTAAAAAAATTCGAAGGATTTTCGCAAAAACGTATGCAATAGCAGAAAAAAATCTGCTAATAGAATTCAGATTCAAGTATGATGTGATTCTCAGGTGGTTTATTCCTATTATCACTTTATTAATGCCAATTATTGTCTTGGATAAATTCTTTGATTTTGATATTGCTATTGCTCCGTGGACTTCAAAGAACTATATGATATTTATTTTTACAGGATATATAATAATGATTATGCAATCTATGATAACTTACATACCAAAATACTTATTAAGAGAAAAATACTGGAAAACACTTCCTGCTCTTATAACTGCCCCATTTAATAGATTTTATTTGTTATTTGGTTACATTCTTTCTGAATTCATAGGGATTCTTGTGCCTTTTACAATATTTTTCGTAATAATGCTCATTTTTTTCCCCCTCTCAATACCTACAATTATGATAATAATTCTATTATTTTTCGGTATTGGAATAGTATTTTCGGGATTAGGTTTATTTTTAGGTGTATTTGCTATTTCAAATGAAAATTTATTATATCTTTTTGAGTTTAGCGTAAGACTTGTTTTTTGGTTTAGTTGTGTAACATATCCTTTTCTTTTATTCCCAATAGAGATCCAAAATATTATTCGTATAAACCCAATTTATTATTTGATCGACCTGATTCGTTTGATATGGCTTGATAATAATTTTATTTTAACTGTTTATTCCAATCCTACACATGCCTTTATATTTATTTCATCTCTATTAATCTTCCCAATTATGTGTGTGTATATTTTTAATATAATATTTAAAAAATTAGGTATAAGGGGTTATTGATTTGAATAATAATATTATTGAAACGTTTAACCTTTCTAAAATATATCATCTAAAAGGAAAAAACCGTATTCAGGCCCTAGATAATGTTAATCTAAATATATGTAAAGGGGAAAAATTCGGTTTATTAGGACCAAATGGAGCAGGTAAAACTACAATGATATCTATTTTATCTACTCTAATACAACCTTCAAGTGGTTACGCTATAATAGATGGCGATAATATTCTCAAGAATCCTAACAACATCAAAAGTAAGATAGCACTTATGTTAGGAAATGATATGATATATTATAGAATAACTGGTTATGCAAATTTAAAATTCTTTTGTAAAGTAAGTGATATTAAGGATTATAAGCAAAAAATAGCAGATATATCGAAAGAAATTGGGATTGAACAGTGGCTAAATGAATATGTTGAAAGTTATTCTACAGGAATGAAAAGTAAGTTATCCTTATGTAGAATTCTTCTTTTAGATCCTAAGATCTTATTTTTAGATGAACCAACCTTAGGTCTTGATATTAAGACGACAAATTTCATTATAGAAAAATTGATAGAATTGGATAAAACAATATTTTTAACAAGCCATAACATGGATGTTGTCGAGAAATTATGCTCAAAAATAGCATTTATTAACAAAGGTAAGATCATTAGAGTTGGAAGTAAAGAAGAACTTCGAAGTATATTGCAAAAAAGAGTAAATATTTTTATTGAAATTGATGAAAATAAGAATAAATTAAAAGAGGAATTAGAACAGCAAGATTATATAAAAAATGTAAGTAATGAATTAAAGGGTCTTAATATAGAAATATCAATGAGAGATTCATATTATAAATTGTTTCCCATTTTCGCAAACTATAAAATAACAAAAATACAAGAAATAGATTTGTCAATTGAGGATATGTTTCTAAAAATATTATAGTACAAAATTTTTTGGCTTTTTATACAATGTAGTAGCATTTCTAAATTTTTCAATTTATTAATAATTTCTTCATTGTTTCAATATATTTGTTAATGTGTTCTTGAAAGGAGAAAATACTATGTCCCCATAAAGAGATTTCTTCTCTATTAATCTTTTCATATAAGTTTATGTAATTTTCAAATTTAGATTTTAATTCATTATCATCATTGATATCATCTAATACAATCCCATATGATGTGTTAGCTAATTTTTCTGAAAAATCTGCTATTCCAACTCCAGTTAAGACAGGTAATCCACTGCATAAATATTCTCCAAATTTTCCAGGAGCTGCTACATTATTCATAGGGTGATTATCCCTTAAAATTATACCCAAATCTGAAGCATTAAGATAATTTGAGATTTCTTCATTTGGAATAGAATATTTTATCATTAGATTATCAGGTGAGATATTATTTCTTTTAATTAAATCGATTAAAATAGATTTATCGCTTTCTCGTGTTATAATAATCATCTTAGTGTTTTCTTTAATATTTTTAATCAGTTTATAAACTTTCAAACTTCTTGAAATCTTTTGCCAACTAAAATAGACACTTCCTACATAGATTAGTACAAAATTAGATTCTAATCCCAATTTTTTTCGATACTTATTTCGGGCTTCTTTACTATATCTAAATCTATTTGCATCACAACCAGTTGTGATTGAAGTTATTTTAGATTCATCTATTGAATCTCTTGATATATATAAATTCTTTAAATTTTCTGATACACATAAAATATGATCAGCTTCTAACAAACTTGATTTGTATCTTTTTATTTTATATTTTTTCTCCTTTAAATTGAAGATGTCTGAATAATAATTATTTTTGTAAGGATGGTTCCTAATATAGTCATACTCATATTCAAGATCACCTTCATATTCGATTACAGTTTTTAATTTATTTGGAAATATTTTTTTTAATTTTTCAAAAATTCTTGTACCTCTTTTTCTGATATGAATTACAGTTAACTTATTTCTGATAATTTGTATTAGAAAAAATACAGTAGTCAAAATTCTATCTAATGATTTTAAGCTTGGAATCAAAATCACTCCTCTTTCTCGAAAGATGAGTGGTGTTTTAAAATACTCTCTAATGCCTATTGTTGTTATTAAATAAATAGGTAAATTATGCTTCCTAGCCTCTAAAACCCATCCTATATATATGTGTAAGTGTTTACTTAATCCTCTCGGACAAAAGTAAAATATTCTTCTTCTTTTCATTATTGAATTTTCTCAAGTGTTGGTAATTCATCAAAATATAAAGTAGCACTAAAAGTAAATACCACTTGTTCAACATTATTAATTCTTGCAGCATTAAAAATCTTAAAGGTTTCATTTACTTTAACAATATTGTATATTTCTGGTATTATAGTGGATTAATAGACAATTATATAAGCACCTTCATGGTAAAAAGGATTAATATCTCTATAAATTTCATTTGGAAAGGAAGCATCTATTTAATTTTCATTGCCATAATATTTGTCAAATTTAATTTATGGGAGAAGATATCTTAAATTTATTAAAAAACCTTGAGTAAAACTAAAAATTCTATTCCTAAAAGTAGTTATAATCCCATTCCTTCATCCATGTATATAATTCAGTTAGCATTTTACGGTATGTAGGGATATTATAGTTAAAGTCTTTTCTACTATTTATTAGGCTTTTATCACTCCGATTATCTTCAAATTTTATAATCTCGATTTCTTTTTCCCAAATTTCGTTGATTAAATTCAATAAATCAAATTTTGAAATCTTTTCATTAGGAACTAGATGATATAATGAGTTTAATTCTTGTTCAATGGCTTTATCTATAACTTTTGCTAATTCTAAGGTGGTAACACCTGTCCAATATACATTTGTAAATCCTTTAATATTTCCTGTTTGGGTCAAAAACCAATGAAATAATCCAGTACCATTTTTATTTATTTCAGGACCGATAATAGATGTTCTAAAAGTCAAGTCTCTCTGATTTATGATTTCACCTAATAATTTGGTTTTTGCATAATGATCTTCACCATCTGGAACATCACTTTCAGAGTAATTCCCTTTTTTACCTGAAAATACACAATCTGTGCTTAAATGAATCAATTTAAAATTTAAAATCTTCCCCAGTTCTGATAAATAATGAGGAAAGAAACTGTTTAAATAAATTGCCATAGCTGGTTTTTCAGCAGAATCCTTTATTAAAAGTCCAATACAATTAATTACAATATTAGGTTTGATCTTGTTAAGTACTTTCTTTACTAAATTTTTATTCTCAACATCAATCTTAATCGTAGTTTTATCTAATTTATCAAGGGAGGCATTGAAAATTTCGTATTTATTTAATGATCTAAGGTAGCGGGTAACCATATGTCCCGCCATTCCTGTTGATCCAAAAATTAATATCTTTTTAATCGATGAAACCTCCTAATTTCAATAATTCTCTCAATTTCTCTTTGTCACATAGACGAATACGAGAATTATATTCATCGAATTTGACTTTTTTCAAATTGTAATCTTTATAATAATCTTTTAATCCATCTATGTAGAGAAAAGGTAAAACTAAATAGTAATCATCATCGTATTCATATGCATTGGGAACTTCATATTTTGAAACTAAAACTTCATCGATTTTTTCTCCTGGACGAGAGCCAATTTCTATCACTTCTGTATTTTCATTACCATATTTTTCAATTAATACTTGAGCAAGATCAGTTAGTTTAAAAGATGGCATTTGTTCTACAAAGGTCTCACCACCAATACTCTTTTCAGCTGCCTTAAACAATAATCCAATAGCATTTGACAGAGTTGTAAAAAACCGAGTCATTCTTTTATCGGTAAGGGTAATATTATTAAATCTTTTAATTGTATCTATAAAAAATGGAACTACGCTCCCGGCTGTGCCTAATACGTTTCCTGCTCTAATACATATAAATTTTGTATAATCAGAAATTTTATTCGCATGAATTATTAGTCGTTCGCCTATTGCCTTCGTCATCCCATAAAAATTCAAGGGATCCACTGCTTTATCTGTTGAAACATCGATCACTTTTGTGACATCATTAGCAATCGCTGCTTTAATCACATTCTTAGTACCCTTTACATTCGTTTCTAATGCCTCTAAAGGTTGATCTTCACATATTGGGACATGTTTTAATGCTGCTAAGTGAAAAATGTGATCAATATTTCTAAATGCCTTTTTAAGGGAAGAGTAATTCCTTACATCTCCTATAATAAAGGTTAATCGATCATCATTAAATTTTCGTTTCATAGTAACTTGAGCAAATTCACCACGAGATAAGATTCTTATTTCCTCAGGATCTTTTTCTAAAAGCTGTGTAGTCAGTTCATTTCCCCAAGAACCGCTACCACCGGTTATTAAAATTCGTTTTCCAGTAAACATTCACAATACTCCATTCAAATATTTAACAATTTTATCTGAAACATTACTATCGATATAGCCAATCGGAAACAACCATTGACTTTTATTAGATAACATAATTTTAGTACAATTTAAAATTTTTTCAGAATTAATACTAGATATAATATTACTCCCACATTCTACTGTTTCTGGTCTTTCTGTTGAATCTCTTATAGTAACGGTAGGAATTCTAAAAATACAGCATTCTTCTTGTACTGTTCCGCTGTCGGTAAGAACTAGCTTAGCATTCTTTTCTAGTTTTACAAAATCAAGAAAACCAAACGGTTCCATTAATTTAATATTTTTATTATTAATTTGAATATTGAACTCATCTAATCTCTGTTTGGTTCTTGGATGAACGCTACAAATTATCGGTAAATTATATTCATTTGCAACTAATTCTAATCCTTTTACTATGATTTCTAATCTTTCTTTAAAATCCACATTTTCTGCACGATGAGCAGTTACTAAAAAGTATTCTTGCTTTTTTAAATTCAATACATCTAAAATATTACTTTTTTCAATCTTATTCATATAAGACATCAATACCTCATAAATAGGATTGCCCGAAACAAAAATCTTGTTTTTTGGGATTCCCTCTTTGAGGAGATTCTCTTTACTATTCGGCGTATAAGGAATCGCTATAGTAGAAATAGAATCGATGATTTTTCGATTCTTTTCTTCAGGTACTTTTAAATCATAGCATCTATTTCCTGCTTCCATATGATATACTGGAATTAGCATTCTTTCTGCGATTATTGCGGATAATCCACTATTCGTATCTCCTAGAATTAAAACTTTATTTGGTTTTAATTTAAAGAATAATTTTTCAATTTCTCTCATAATTATGGAAATTTGTTCACCAAACGATGTTGCTTTAGCTCCCAAATAATAATCAGGCTGGCGTAATTCAAGTTCTTCAAAAAAAATATTGCTTAACCTAGAATCATAATTTTGTCCTGTGTGAATAAGAATATGATCATTTAATTGATCTAATTTTTTTATTATTAAACTAAGTCTAATTATTTCTGGTCTTGTGCCTAAAACTGTGATTACTCTCATGTTGTTTTGTATCTCTCTGTATTTCTCTTAATTTTTATTGTTCTAAATTAAATTAAAACATTATCAATTATTTTAATTATTATTGATCTTAATTATCGAATTTTTTGAGAGAATGAATAAGAGACAGATTCCTTAAATGAATGAATCTTATTCATTCATGCAATTAAAGGTTAAAGTTATTAATTAATATTTAAATTAATCTTGTATTTATTACCATACCAGGTAAAATAATCCTTAAGTCCTTCTTCCTGATTAAAGCTTGGTGTAAAATCCAGTAGTTTTTTGGCTTTAGAAATATCTGCAAAACTATGTTTAATATCGCCAGGTCTAGGATCTGTATAAATAATTTTTAAATTCTT
>JAHQWY010000013.1 GCA_029856445.1 Promethearchaeia archaeon | reverse complement strand
TTGAAGATTGAGTTTTGATTAAGGTGTATTATTTTTTTTCACGAGACATAAAAACAATGAGAAATATGGTTTTAAATGAGAGATTTTTTAAGATAGGAGCTTTGATTACATAATTGTTTCATAGGATTACGATTCTTATGATTCCTTTGAACCAAAGAATAATCGGAGATCCTATTGTCCTTTTCCCTTTTTTTTTTAATCTAAACTCAATATATCTGATTTAGTATCGATATCAACAAACCTATATTGTGGATCAATAGGAACTCCATAAATTATATTCTGATGCTTAATAATATGGTTGAGAACTTCTCTAATTGTTGTTGCTGTAATTTTTCTTTCAATATTCAAGATTTTCTCAATCATATTATAATTAAAAACAAATAGGGGTACAATTAAATTAATATCTTCATTGTTATTAATGTCTATTAATTTTCTTTGCTTTATTTCTTTCACTACTATTTCATGTGTAGATATCTCTTCAATTTCTGCGATTGAAATTAGCTTATGAGAATCAAATTGTGTTTTTAGTTTTAGACCTTTCACTTTCTGGTAAAACAATATTGATTTATTACTGGTGTTTGAGATAATCTGAACAATTTCTTTAAGTAGGATTGATTCATAATAAGTATCCCCAGGAAAAATTAGATATATGTTATCTTTTCTTAGAATAGACTTTTTATTGACTATGGAAAGAAAAGAATATAGTGGTCCCTTTTTATAATTATTTCCAGAGCTAATTAATAACAATTTATTTCTAAGAGATTCATATCTTTTTTTGAGGGAAGCAATGTATTTTTCTATTTCCTCTCTAAGATGCCCTGTTATAATAACAATTTTGGTGATATTTAATTGAATTAAATCGAAAATTAAATGAGAAAGAAGAGGTTTATTATAAATTTCAATTAATGGTTTTGGTATGTTAGGAATAAAATCACTAATCCGAGTTCCTTCACCGGCACATAAAATTATCGATATTAAATTTTCTATAAAATTATTCTTTCGTAGTGACAATTTTATTTCCATCCATATCCAATACGATTGTATGTTCTTCTTGAGCTACGGGTTCTTTACTTCTTTCTATTAAAATAGGGTATTCATCTAAAATCTTTTTTCCTTTAAATAATTCGATGGTTCTCTTAATTTTTTGTTTTGGAATAAGATTATTATTTACTATCCAGCGAGGAGAAAAAGGAAGATTCCTGAAATTCTTTTCGATTTTATTCATGTATCCTTGTTGTTCATATGGCATATTTTTTTTAACCCTTTTTATAAATCGAAATATATATGCATACTTCCCATTTTCAACCTTTCCTACGCCAGAAGTAGCAAATGGTTCACAAGCATAAGCATCCCCAGGTTTCAATTCTTGGTTATGCATTTTTTCTTTATAATTTGGAATAAATGGTCCTGCATGTAAAATATATTGCTTTAACTCATGACCTCCAAGATTTGTTATTGGTCTTAAACCTCTATTTATAATTTTTTGGGCGATTACTTCACCTAGTTCATATAATTTAATTCCAGGATTAAATAATTCAACTGCAGCGTCAAGAGCTTCTCTTGCAGCATCAATATAATTTTGTAATTTAGGATCTTCATCTAAGTTAATAGTAAAAGCAGAATCTGCTATATATCCATTAAAATGAGCACCAATATCAATTTTTAGTAAACCTTTTTCAGGAACTATTGATTTATCGTCAATTTCCGGGCTATAATGTGCGGCAATTTCATTTAAAGACAAATTTATAGGAAATGACAATTCACATCCCGTCTTAATTATTTCTGCTTCACATTTGTTTGCTATCTCAAGAAATGACACTCCAGGATTAATAATACTTTGGGCTAATTTTTTTGCCGCAATAACCCCCTTTCCTGCTTGTATATAATCCTGAATATAATTTTCACTCATATTTTATACGCTTCTCTTTTTTTAACAGAATTAAATTAAGGTTCTAGACGATCAGGAGTTCTAGGATACATGACAGTTTCTCGAATATCATCTAAACCGCATATCATAGTGAGCCATCTATCAATCCCTAATCCAAATCCAGCATGAGGGGGCATTCCATAATCAAATGCTCTAAGGTGTGATTCAAAAGAAACAAGATTAAGTCCTTTTGATTCCAAGGCATTCTCTAATTGTATTTTATTATGAACTCTAGTTCCTCCCGATGTTAGTTCCAACATTCCTTTTTGTAAATCAAAGGATTCACTGTATTTAGGATCTTTTGAAGGCATGATGTAAAATGGTTTAATTGCCATTGGCCAATGAGTTATATAATAATAATCAGGTAATTCTTTTCCTAATTTTCTATAGGCTTCAGTTGAAGGATCCTCTCCAAACTCAAGGTTAAATCCAAACTTATTATTAATTAGATCAATAATTTCTTCATATTTATATCTTGGAAATGGCAATTCAGGTAATATTGTCTCTTTTTCCATCTCTAGAAATTTCAACTCTTTCATTTTATTATCTCTGATATCCTTAATAACATTATATACTAATTCCTCTAATAATATTAAGATATCATCCATAGTAACAAAAGCCATCTCTACATCTAACATAAAAATTTCACATATGTGTCTTTTCGTCCGGCTTTTTTCAGCTCTAAAACAATCACTTATTTCAAAAACCCTTTCATAAACTCCACTAAGTTGTTCTTTATATAATTGGGCAGATTGTGTTAAGAAGGCTTCTCTTTCAAAGTACATAATTGGAAACAATTCAGTACCCCCTTCTGTGGCAGATCCTATAATTTTGGGTGTAGTAATCTCTGTAAAAGCTCTTTCAAATAAAAAATGCCTAATGGATCTGAGCATTTCTCCCCTTATCTCAAAAATAGCTTGATTTCTGAGGGATCTTAAATCGAGTGCTCTATGGTTTAATCTAAGATCTAATTCTGAAATTGTTTCTCCTGTCATATCAATAGGCAATTTATCAGGTGTTTTATTCAAGATTTTTAAATCAGAAGGTATTATTTCGATTCCTCCTGGAGCTGCGTCAAATGCTTTTACTGTCCCCTTTACCATTAAGCAATATTGATAACCAACCTTAGCTTTGTCAAAAATGTCGTCAGATATGGTACCCTTTTTTAAGGTAATTTGTCGTTCTCCATATTTATCTTGAAGGGAAAGAAATTTTAGACCACCAAGATCTCGATAATTTCGAACCCAACCACCTAAAATGACTTCTTTTCCTACTAATTCAGGTGTAATATCTCTTGTGAAATGTGTTTTTCTCCAATCTCCTAACTCATCGAGCATATATTTGTTTCAACTTATTGATTTTAGATTTAAAATATAAAATAGAAAATTAAAGTAAAAATATAATTTTTCCCTTCTTATCTTTATTTATGGTAAATTTAAAATGGAAAGGTAAAGAAGACAATAAAGAAATTCATTTGAAAAAATTCACTACTCCACCTTTTCATGTTCTTGATAATTATTTACCAAAAGATTTTGGTATAAAATCAGGCGAGAGATGGCAAAACCTACTTTTTTTGGGGGAAAATCAAGCGTTAATGAATTCATTACTAAATACTCTCGAAAATAAAATATCTCTTATATATATTGATCCCCCATTTGCAACAGGTGGGGATTTTAATCTTAAGATTCAAATAGGTGAAGAAGGTAAATATATTGATGATATAGCCTATAAAGATAAATGGGAAGAGGGATTAGATTCATATTTATCATTTTTATATCAAAGACTTGTTAAAATGAAACGATTATTATCTCACAAGGGCTCAATTTACGTTCATTTGGATTGGCACATCTCTCATTATGTAAAAGTAATACTGGATGAAATTTTTGGGATTGAGAATTTTAGAAATGAAATTATTTGGGCATATCCTGCTGCGTCTGCTAAAACAAGACGCTTTTTTATTAGATCTTATGATACAATCCTTTTTTATTCAAAGTCAGATAATTATGTGTTTAATGATGATCCAAATATATATATGGAATATTCAAATCGCGTTAAAAATGCCTTAAAGAAAGATGAGCAAGGAATATTTTATTATAGAGGAGGAAGTCATAATGGAAAAAAGTTATCTCGAAAAGTTTATGTCGTACAGGAAGGAATTTTTCCTAGAGATGTATGGAATGACATTCCTTATATAAGGGCTAATACCTCAGAATATCAAGGTTTCTCTACACAAAAACCAGAGCGTCTGCTGAAAAGGATAATTTTAGCATCAACAAACGAAAAGGATTTAATAGCTGACTTCTTTTGTGGTTCAGGGACTACTCTAGCAGTAGCAGAGAAATTAGGAAGACACTGGATTGGATGTGATATAAATAGTCATGCTATCCATATCTCAAGAAAGCGAATCCTTAATATAAATAATAGCAATGATATTATGAATTGGAAAAAAAAATACAATAAAAAAGCTCACCCTTTTAAGATTATTTCATTTAAAAAAGAATTTGAAACAAACCTGATTTCCAAGGAATTTCTAAATAAGACAGCTCAAATTGTACCCGTCTCGTTAATCCATGGATCTCAAGATTTAAGTGTTCAAATACACCAAAATTATAATTCTATAATAATTGAACTTACAAATTATAAAATATCTTTTCTTGATTCAGTATCTAGAAAAATTAGAGATAAAATTACATCTTTTTCAGATTGGATTGATTATTGGGCTATAGATTATGATTTTAAAAATGATATTTTCAATATTATGTGGAATTCTTTTAGAACACCAAAAAATAGAGAATTAGAGTTAAAATCTAAGTCATATCTTTATAAAAAACCAGGAAAATATAAATTATCAATTAAAATAATCGATATTTTTGGAATTGAAACTCAAAAAACATATGAAATTACAATATAATTTCATTTTAGCAATTCTCTTAATAACATTGTTGCATAGGTTCCTTTTTTGAGTGAAAATTCAATTTTTATTTTCTTTTTACCATGATAATACTCATCATCCGTGAATTCAAGCATTTTTAAATCATTAGGTTTAACTGTCATAGCTCTAATTGAACCCTTGAACTCGGTTTCATCGATATATTTGCTCTGAAATATATTTTCATCTATTTGATCCAATTTGGTAATCTCTTTGAAGATGGCTTCCATTATGGGATATTCATCTAAGGCTGTTTTTTTCCCAATAATAGGTAAGACTATTGAAGCTCGATTTGATTTTAAAGCTCTTTTCAAATATTTGTCATAGGTACCCCCAAATAAATACTTTACATCACTAATATTTCCATCATAATCATCTAATATACAAATTACATCTCCGTTGACCGGTTTAAATAATGGAAGACCTTTCTTTATTCTCAAAGAGAGCATTCTATTGAATAAATATGATTGAAATGAACTTATTAATAATCTAATCAAATCAATTGGCAATGTGTTTATAGCTCCTTGATAATCATTCCCATTTTCTATTAAATATTGAATCATATTTCTCTCATATCTTAAAATTTTAGGGAAGTTATTATAAGCTTTTTCTAGATCTCCATTATTCCTGAAATCACTTCTCACTTTCCTCGAATCAATAGGTTCAGTAGAATATGTTGTAGATACGTATTCTTTGAAAGCATTTTCATAATCACCTTTTAAAAGAAAATGTCCTATAATGTGAGAATTTGGTCTATAGTTCCCAAATCTCTGAAGCCCAAAATAGTTTGGAAAACCATAGTTTCTCAGAAATTTAAGATTTTTATCAATATTATGTTTAAGCTCTTTAACATTATTAAGATCCCTAATTGTTATTGTGAAACTATTGCCTAAATGACTCCCTAATTTAACTGGTTTTTTAGTAGGATAGACATTTCTAATAAATATATCTCTTATTTTTAGATTTTTTAATTGTTCAACGTAATTACCTTTTATAGAAACTTTTTGGACAGAAATAGCTTGTTTATCTTTTAATCCGGAGTAACTAAACAAATTGTATGGGATTTTTAGTGCTTTACTAATCTTTTTAACAGCTTCGAATGTATCTTTATTAACTTTAACTAAATTAAACGTAGTAAATTTATCCGTTAATTCTTTTGAAAAACTAGGACTTGTATAATCTTCTTTAATATCCAAAATCCTCCCATTTTTTTCTATTTCTTTCACTATAAAATCTTTATAGAGGACTTTATACTCTCCTTTAATTCCATTAATCTTAGAAGTAGCATAAACTTCGATTCCAACAAATTTCTCAACTTCTTTTTCAATATTATTTTTGAAAGAATAAGTAGTACTACTCTTTTCTTGATCCAACAATTTTATTGCCCACATTTTTAATATTATAATAATTTGAGATCTCTTGTGATCTTATCAATTTCTGTTGCTAAATCTGGACCTATACCAACGGAAGTTGTTGTACCAGGAGGTAGTTGAGTAAGACCCGCATCTTTTACAACAAAAAAGGGTACCTTATTGGATTCCAACTTTTTTACAATTTCATTTAATTGTTCTAAGTTATTGATTTTAAGACAAACTTTTTTCTGCCCTGAATTCTTCCAATTCTTCCAAATACCTTTGTTTTGAATACGAACGAGATCTGAAGCTGAAACACTTGCATGACATGATTGAGCACACTTTTTTCCTGTACTCATTTTTAAATCTGTTCTAATTAAAATTACTTGTTTACATTCTTCCACATTAGTTCTATTAAATATTAAGAATATAGTTAATTAAATTTTATTGATTATTATTGAAATTCTACCCGAATAACATTACCAGTTAATTCATAAATCAATTGCTCAAGTTCTTCCTTAGTAAACAAAAGCTTCTCTTTATCATCTTCCCACAACACAGCTCTAAATTGAACATCCCCTGTCGCAAGGAATATTTCATTTAAAGAAACTAATTTATATGGATTGATTAATGCTTCTACTATAGGTCGAGGTTTATCAGTTTTTTCTACTAATATTATCTCGTCAACTTCGTAAGTTTCTTTTATCCAGTTTAAAAAATCAGAAGTTATTTTTAATTTATCTTTTTTCCCTATTACAAAGATTATGAGATCTTCGTAATCAATTGCTTTATAAAATGATAAGTCTTTTAAAAATACGAAATCCTCATTTCCCTCTTCTAATTCTAAAAGATCCTTAGCTAAATCGATCTCGAATTCTGTTATTTCGCCCGCATCAAGCCTAGCTTGACAATTATTACATAAAAAACCAGATTTTATGCAAGTCAAATCTGCGGGAAGAACTTTCATATTACTTAAACTCGGGAGAAAATTTCGATTTTAATAGTACTCTACATAAAAGCTTTAATAGAGCTCTTGTAATTGGGATCTATTAAAAATGTTTAATTAATTTTATGATAAAGATTCTTAATCTGTTCCTTAAAATAAGATCATTTTTGATCCAAGAAATCATTATATCTTTAATAGAAACTATAAAAAGCTATTATATTTTTACTGAAAGAATCCTATCTATTTCATCTTCGATCGTAGATATTTCTTTAATAGCTTCTCTAAATTCTTCCTTAGACACCTTTTCTCTATTCAACAAGGTTTTAGCAATTGCTTTATATTTTTCAATAGTTACAGAATCAGCAAAATTTTTGAGCTTTAAACAAAAGGAATATAGGTAGGAGTAAGTTTCTGCATATTTTGAAAATTCTAAAGACTCTTTTACCATATCTAAATAATATTGTAATCTAAGTCTCCTATCTTTAATTTCATCTCTAAGGGATTTTGCTTCTGTTTGATATTCAATAAATTTTTCATCATCTCGAAGTTTTTCCGAAATGTCAATTAATTTCCTAGAGATTTCATATTTTTTGAGATAATTTTCCTCATCTAAATACTTTTCAGTAAATTCTTTTTTCTCTTCTAAGATATTCTCTCTTAACTGCTCAGAAAGCGCTCCTTTTTGCTCCCATATTGATTTTAAAATAGAACTCTGATTATTAGTTATGGAAGATTCAGAAATTAACTTCTTATTAGATAAAATTAACTTGATGATTTTCAAATCAAACATTTCAAGTTTTTCCGGTTCTTGATCCCAGTTAGTAAACAAATCTTCATGACTCATTATAATATTGATGATTTTAGGGATCAATTTCTGAGTTTCTTTTATATCTTCTCTGTCAATTATAATTACTAAATCAGAAGTTACCTCATTCACTCTTGAAATAAGAACGAAATAATCACCTAATTCAATGGTACTCAATGATTCTGTGCTGCTCTCAGTTAATTCAGACACAAAAGTTTGAAGTGCAGAAAAAAAAGAGCTAAACATCTCCATTTTTTCATCGCTTTGGAAATTCTTGTTATATAACAACTTCTTTGAATTACTCTGGAAAATGTAGAGTGATTGAATCATATTTGGAATTATTTGATTTTAGATTTTAAAATTGTAATATTCCTAATTAAAACCTTTATTTAGATTATCAAAATATCGAAATTTATAATTTTCTTTTTCAAAAAGGGGAAGAAGAATTTCATTATGAGAAAATATGAATTTCTTAAATAAAAAGTATAAAAATTAACTTAAGAATGTAGATTTCATATATTATAATTCTATTATATCGCAGCTTATATTCCTTAGAAGTCTTTCAGCAGTTATTGGATCGGTCTTAAATGTATAAAGAATTTTCTTAGTTCTTAACTTCAATTTAACTTGTTCTTTTAAGCGTTTAACTCTACAATGAACAGCATACTCTGATAACTCTATAAACTTTTCCTCATCAAAAATTTCTCTAGGCATAGAAAATCAACAAAGCTTCGATAATGTAATTGTTAAATAGATCTATTATTTATAGAATTTTAATTTTATCATATTTTACATTATTTTAATCAAAAATTTTATTTTGAATCATGTGTTTTTGAAATTATTCTTATATTTATTATTCCTAAGTTAGATCTTAAGAAGCTAAAACAAAAGGGATACTGAAAAAAAATGCCGATTGATGATCCTGCCAAACGAAGAATTGCCCGATATCACTTATTAGAGAAAAGTGTTTGTCGAAAATGTGGTGCTTTAAACCCTGTTAGAGCAAAGAAATGCAGGCGATGTTTTAGTAAAGATCTAAGACCAAAAAGAAGAGAATTAACTAAATAAAATAAAAGCTTTGATACCATTGATTTTTGAATACCAATCCTAATCCTAAATTATTCAAATTTACAATTTTGTAAATCTTTCTCATAAACATTTTTATAAAATGAAAGAAATAGTATCTTACTTGAAATCTAATTACAAGTTTGTTAAACACTACAATTTGTTAATAAAAAAGGTGAAAATAATATGACATTTGTAATGGTAACCGCTAAATACCCACTTCATCAAGCAGAAAAAATGGGTAAAGCTTTTGTTGAAGGAAAAGCTCCAGAAACAGCAGATTTCGTGAAAAGGTATAATATTTTCGTCGTGGCCGATTTTGATATCAAAATCTATACCATTTATGAGATGCCCAATGATAAGCTTTTTGAAGGTTTAAAATCAATCGCCACTAGATACGCAGGATATAGAGATATTGAAGGTTTTCAGTATAAAATAGAACCCCTAATGACTGCACAAGAAGCGTTACCAATGATAGGACTTGGCTAAAAGCCAAATATAATATATACTTATAAAAATTCTAAATTCTTTTTTTTTCATAATTTGAATTAATTTGTGTTCAATTGATAATATTAAAATATTTCTGGTTATACCATAATTCGTAAACTTTTTTAATTTTATGACTTAGAGATCTATATATATAAAATATTATATAAAAAAATAATTCAATATTAAATTAACAAAAAGTGATAAAAAATGGCACAATTAGGCGGAACACCCGTATTAATAATGAGGGAAGGCACTGAGAGACAAAGAGGCAGAGATGCTATGTCAAACAACATTGCTGCCGCTATAGTAATCGCTGAAGCAGTAAGGACTTCACTTGGACCTCGCGGAATGGATAAAATGCTCGTAGACCAATTTGGGGACGTTGTTATTACCAATGATGGCGCTACAATCCTAAAAGAAATCGACGTGCAACATCCTGCCGCTAAAATGATGGTTGAGGTCGCAAAAACCCAAGATTCTGAAGTGGGAGATGGAACTACAACTTCAGTTATTCTCGCAGGTGAACTCTTAAAAAGAGCCAAAAAACTTTTAGAACAAAAAATCCATCCTACTGTTATAACTGAAGGATTTCGCAAAGCCGCTGATAAAGCTGTTGAAATACTCGAAAGTATCTCAGTTAAAAGCGGTATTGACGACGAACAGGGATTAATGAACGCAGCTATGACATGCATGTCCAGTAAAATTGTTTCCGAATCAAAAGAAAAACTCGCTAAAATTTGTATGGACGCAATTAAAGCTATTGCTGAAAAAGATGACAATGGAAAGTGGGTAGCAGACATCGAAAAAGTTCAAATTCAAAAGAAACAGGGAGAATCTATTGATGATACCAGCTTAATCAAAGGTATTATCTTAGACAAAGAAGTTGTAAGCCCTGGAATGCGTAAAAGCATAAAAGATGCGAAAATTCTACTCTTACAAAGCGCTATTGAAATTGAAAAGACTGAATTCGATAGTAAGCTTCAGATTACCAGCCCCGAACAAATTCAAGAATTTCTTGACGAAGAAGAAAAAATGATAAGGGATATGGTTGAAAAAATAAAAAATTCTGGAGCAAACGTCGTTATCTGCCAAAAAGGAATCGATGACTTGGCTCAACACTTCTTAACGAAAGCCGATATCATGGCGGTAAGACGAGTCAAAAAATCTGATATCGAAAAACTCTCAAAAGCCACTGGTGGAATGATCTACACTAACTTAGATGATATCACTGAAGACAAACTTGGTTGGGCTGGACTAGTTGAAGAACGTAAGATTATGAATGATAGCTGGATCTTCATTGAAGAATGCAAAGATCCTAAATCTGTCGTAATTCTTATAAGAGGTGGCACAGAACTCATAGTCGACGAAGTTGAAAGAGCCATTCATGACGCCCTCTGTGTTGTCAGGGATGTTGTAGAAGATGAAAAAATCGTCGGAGGTGGCGGCGCCCCAGAACTTGAAACCGCTATTCAACTACGAAAATATGCCTCTTCTCTAGGCGGTCGTGAACAACTCGCTGTTGAAATATTCGCCGATTCTCTCGATATTATCCCAAAAACTCTCGCTGAAAATGCTGGCCTAGACCAAATTGATACTCTCATGAAATTAAGAGCCTCTCATCAAAAAGGAAATAAATTCGCCGGACACGACCTTGACACTGGCAATGTCATCGATGATATGAGCTCTGTTGGCGTTGTCGAACCAACCGTAGTCAAAGTTCAAGCTATTAAAAGCTCCACCGAAGCTACCTCCATGATACTTCGCATAGATGACGTGATAGCATCTGCAAAATCAGCTATGCCTCCTGGTGGAATGCCTGGTGGTATGCCTCCTGGAATGGGTGGTGGTATGCCTCCTGGAATGGGTGGTATGGGGATGCCTCCGGATATGTATTAAGATTTTAATCATTCTTTTTAACTTATTTTTTCTTTTTAATTTTCTATTTTAAAGAATTTAAAAATTGATGAATATTATTCATCCCTTTTTTCTTAATGATTATCCTACCTAATGTTTAAGGTATAAAAATTAAGGAGAAAGAAAAGATTTATGATCTAATTGCTAGATTGACAATCTTATTTTTTGAATCATATCTTATAAATTCTAAAAACAAATCATTCAAATAGTGCCCCCAAATCCCATAAGGACCTTCAGATTTCTTCCTATTATAAAGCATCTTGTAGGTCCCAGGGTCCCCAGACTGTTGTTCTTCTTCCTCATAAATTTTTTTATATTCTTCATAAATCCATCGGAATATATCTTTTCGTGAAAATCCACCTTTTTGCTCGCGTTCACGAATTACCTCTACTGAAAGTGGATATGTAATTCGTAATGTTATTTTTTCATCAGGAATTATTATCTCATCTCTTATGCAGTGGATCTCACAAAAAGTAGTAATACCTAAAATTATAAAAAAGTAAGAGAGGAGTAAAAGAAATTACTCCTGAGAAATGCTCTTTGTTTTTTGATAACCTTAAAAAACAAGAAGATGCAAGCAAAAAACTAAAGAAATCCTAAATTCTAATTTTTACCTTTTTTTCTTTAAATATAAACAGGATTATAGAAAAAAAATAAAATCAAATTTAAACAGATAAAAGAGGTATTAAAATGAATCCTTATAGGGTAAAATTCGAAATTGAAATTGATGAGAATCAGGAATGTTCGATTAACATAAAAAGGGCTGATGAGATATCCCAGTATATCGAAAACTTACATGAACTATTACCAGATACATATCCGAATGTCAATCTTCGAAGTAATGGTAATTTCCATAAGCTTAAAAGCGATAATAGAACAGAATTACTGACTGTTTTCGAAGCTCTGCTTGAAGCAATATTTAATGTAGAAATTCATTTAAAGGCGTTTTTAACTTTTTCCGTTAGTAAATTTTGTGGGGTTTTTAATGCTCAAAATTAAAAAAGAGTCATATGTCTAACCTGATAGAATTAGTATTTCTGTTTTTAGTTCTCATTTTAACAGGTCTAAGCATCATATATTTCATGGCTCAGAAAAGAGAGAGTTCACCTATCCTTCTAAGATACTGTATCATGGTTTTTTTAGGGATTTCAGTTATCATATTCATCATAAATTCATTACCCTTTATAACCTCTGTTTCAGAGCCCGAAATTTCTTCTGGAAATGTAATAATTACTAATATCCCGCTTCTCTTACTCTGTTTTTCAACTGCGTTATTCATTTATTCGCTGAATAATTCTGATGATGATGTTGTAGAATTGGATAATCCTTCAGTATTTAAATCTAGAAAAGGTACAATTAAAATCGGCAGAGTAATGAAAGGAGATCATAAGAAACATAAATTTTTTATTTCGCTTAAGGATCTTGAAAAGCATATGTTTATTTGCGGGGCAACAGGTACAGGAAAGACAACATTTTTACAAAATTTTCTCATGAATTTTACAAAGCATCATAAAATTCCTTTTATGCTGGTAGAGTTTAAGGGAGAGTATCATTTTTTACAACGTAAGATCGAGAATTTATTAATCATACGACCAGGAGAGAATTTTTCGATAAATATCTTTAATCCTGGGGATATCGCTCCAGAAGTTCATGCTGAACGCGTCTTTGACATTTTAAAGAGTGGAAAGTTTTTAGATGAAAATGCTGAGTTTTCTCCGCAAATGGAAATGGTTCTCGTTGAAATTCTAACAAAAGTATGTGGGCACAAACAATTTCAAAGTTGGAAAGGATTTTATGATTATTGTAAAGGGTATGCGAAGAATAAAAAAGATGAAATACCAATGCTAAGTCAAACTCTCATTAGTATTACAAATAGGATTAGGCGGTTTTCCTTGGGATCGTTAAAGGCATTATTTGATACAGATCATAAAATTAAAGTTGATAATATCTTCGAGAGAAATATCCTAATTGATTTAAGTTCAATCATACGCTTGGGAGGAGAGAAAGAAGATGCACTTTTCTTTTTGAATATGCTATTAAAATATTTGTGGGATAAAAACCTCACACGCGGAGCGTTTAATTTTAAGGGAATAAAGCATTTAACAATCGTCGAAGATACCCAATACTTTGCCCCAAAAGATATTACACGACAAAACAAGTTGACCACCTATTTAGAAGATATTGCTTTACTTCAAAGAGGAACTGGAGAATGTTTAATTTCCTTAGCGACTCACCCAGATATAAGCCAAGAGATATTAGCAAATTGTGGTGTTTTGGTATGTTTCAAAACTCATATGGAAAAAGAAAACTTGTGTAAATTATTAAATCTTGACACAGAACATGAAGACTACCTCTCAATTTTAGAGGAAGGGCAATGTTTAATTAGAACTAATTCCATCAAAAGACCTTTTCTACTTAACGTTCCCCTTGTTAAAAGACAATGGTTAGAGATATCAGAGATTAACAGAAATAATCAAATAATTTTAGAAAATCTTGAAAATCAAATTTTTGAGAGCTTAAAAGTACCACATTTTAAATTTATAAAAAAAATTAAGGAAAAAAGTGTTAAAAGTATGAAAAGAATAAAAAATAAAGTAAAAGGATTTAAAAAAAACCTCGAAAATAAGTTTAGCAATAAGGAAATTGATTCAATAGATCCATCCGATTTTGACCTCGAGAAAGATGATTTTGAAGAATTTGATGACAATTTCGATGAATCTGAAAAAGAAAGATTTGCATATGAGAAATTGAAAAATTATATAAATGAGCTAGCTGCAAAACAGAAAAAAATCGATTAAATAATAAGCAAATTTGAAAATTGTTCTTAAACCATTAAACTTAGAGAAGTCCTAAATCCAACAAGAATCCAGAAGAAAAACCCTACGCCTATAAATGCCATGAATTTCAATTTAGACTGTAGTATGAATTTATTAAAGAACATTAGATAAATGCCGATGATTATTAAGAGAAGTGAAATTAAGGAGAGGGAATTTATAAAAAAGAAAAAGGATTGTGACCAAATATCTAAGCTATGAACATCATTCAATGAGACAGAGTCGAAATCCTCCATATAACCTAATAATATTGCGGGTTCTGGAAAAATTTCGAACAATTGAAATAAAGAGTTAAGGAGATCTTCCGATAAGAAGGCAAACGCGAGGATAAAGTAGATTGCCATTCCAGCCCTCCCTCTTTTTTTCACCAATTCTTCTTTTCCATGAACTTTTTCATCATATTCTATTTCTCTCGCGTTTATCAACAAGAGGAGGCTTAAGATGAGAAAGAGAGAAAAGAACAAATAATTGGCGTTTTTGAAGAGGACATAAAAAAAGTTGTTAAATCCCTGTAGAAAAGGGATTAGTGGTTCAAAAATTTCACTGGAATCAAATTCTGAGCCAAACATATGTAGGTAGGGTGTTTCAATCGATTATTCTGATAAATGTGATTAGACCATAAGAATATCCGAGATTTCATATTTAAAATCAATGTATTTTAATGAGAATATCAGTTAAAGATTCTTGAAAGGTAAATTCAGTGTCTGAATTCCATGAAAATTCTATAGAAAAACTAAACAAACTCAATATAAAATAATATAAAGAAAAAGGTAAAAAATAAGTGTTTAGATTAAGTTTTAGGTTTTCTTTACTCCTTTGCTTATAAGGATTACTACAATAGATAGAATACCAAGTAGAAAGAATATGTTATAACCTGGAATGGCTCCATCTCCTTCTCCATCACTTTCTCCATAAGTACAATCACCATTATCGCTAAAAGTATTTCTTTGGCAATTTTCTTCAATTATGCATTCAGTATTACCAATTAATGTGTTTCCAGAAATTGTATTATAATCACTCAAAGATAAATAAATCCCATAATAATTGTCATTCGCGGTGTTTCCCGAGATATGGTTGTTATTACTATCTGATGCTAAAGCAATCCCGTACGCATCGTTATACCTTGTGGTGCTTCCCGAAACGATGTTATAATCACTCTCAGATAAACCTATCCCTCCATCATAATTAGAATTTGCGATATTTCCCGAAACGATGTTGTAATCACTGTTGATTAATTTTATCCCCTCATTCCCGTTGTCGTTTGCGGTATTTCCCGAGATGTTGTTATAATCACTAAAAAATAAACATATGCCGTACTCACCGTTGTCGCTTGCGGTGTTTCCTATTAATTGGGAATTATTAACATGCGATAATAGGATTCCCGCATCAGGGTCCCCTCCCGCATTGTAAACTGTACAATTTTCAATCCTAAAGTACACATCGGAGTTTTCAATCAAGATACAGCTTCCCGAACCTCCGCCATTTATAACCAAATCTTCTATGATATAAGGGTTGGAATAGGTACCATTCCCCGTACATAATCCCGCACCTTCAGCAACAGACCAATTAGAACTTGGGTCATTATTATCTATATAAATAGGTCCCGATACTTTTGAGAATTTTAGATTCTCGTTATCTAAGCTAAAATCAACGCCATAGGTCATAGTATTATCGCTATTTCCAATTATGTAATTGAGATTATTGGCTATTATAGGAAAAAAAATATAAAGGATTCCTAAAGTAAACAAAATCACTTTTATTAATTTTAGATTAGATTTCATATTATTTTCGCCAGAACTACATATACAATTTTGTAGAGAAAATATGATGGGAATTATTTAACGTTTTTGTCTATTCCCTATAGAAATTATTGGATTCTCAAATTTCACTGAAATCAAATTCTGAGCCAAACATATGTAGGTAGGGTGTTTCAATCGATTGTTCTGATAAATTTGATTAGACCATAAGAATATCCGAGATTTGATATTTAAATTCAATTATTTAAGTATGTGTTTGTACATAGAGTGAATTGTAAAAGAAACTTGTTGTGACATCATCAGACCTCCCTAATACTGTTACATTATAACTTCCAGGGAGTAGAGCGGAGATATAATTTTGCATATTAACAGCAAATCGTTCTTGAGTCGTAACACCAAACTCCTCAACATAATATTCACTAGTCGTTAAAACGGTGCTGTTAAGAAGGATTATTAATTGAGCGTATGTTCCAAGGGCTGTGGTGATCCTTACATAACAAGTAAATAATATGTGTAAGCTAACGGTTTTAGTATTAATAAATGAAATTTGCATTCCCTCAATGGTTTCATATGTATCAGGTGTGGTGGGGTTTGTTTGGTACTCCTCCGCGTAATATGAATTTATTTCAGTAGTTTCTGCAGGGGAGTCTCCAAACCCTAATAAAGGAGCTAAGATATAATCAAAAAATACATATCCGCCCAAACCAGTACCTATTAATCCCAAAATCAGTCCTAAATAGGCTAAACCTTTTCCATTACCCAAAATTTATCACTTTTTATGGATTAAATAATGATTATTTTATTGAATCAATAATAATTTATTTAAATCTTTTTGATAATGCATAATTAAGAGATTAATTTCGAGTATTACCTTTTAAGGATTAATTTTACTATATAAAAGACCAAATTTATCTAGAAGAGCATTTATTATTGAATTGAGATCGCCATTATACTTCTGAAAACTTTCAACTACTTTATCCCCCGATCCTTAAAACCGTAATCAATGAAATCTTTACTTAATAAATTATTTTTTATGAAAGGTAAATTCAGCATCTGAGTTCGATTAAAATTCCTTTGAGAAGTCGAAAAATCTTAAATTAAATAATAGTGTCAAAGGCTTTTAAGCAGCAAATTATTTTAAATCTACTTTAAATTTAGATTTTAGATCCAACGCGTTTATAAAACCAATCGATATTCCACCTAATATCCTGAAAATTAGGGAATCGGGCCGATTATCCTTAATTTCGTTTGGAGAACGACCAAATTTATCTAGAAGGGCAGTTATTATTGAATTGAGATCGCCATTATACTTCTGATAACT
This sequence comes from Promethearchaeia archaeon, assembly GCA_029856445.1. GTDB lineage: Archaea > Asgardarchaeota > Lokiarchaeia > Sigyniarchaeales > SOKP01 > Loki-b32. The sequence goes on along the minus strand of JAHQWY010000013.1, from coordinate 6,275 downwards.
TTCAACTACTGTATCTTTGTAAGCTTTGAATACATCTTCTGATATTTTAAATACTTCTTGAACTTGAGGACCTGTAGCCACACCAAAATGAGCTAAACTTACAGATTTTAGATTTTCAATTTGAGATAACTTCTTAACAGTTTTAGAATAAGATTTGTGATTAAAATATGGAGGATATGCGGCTGGTCGAGAAAATCCTGAACCTAGATGATGCCCCCCAATTGAATCCCCTGGGAATAAATTCATGTTTTTCCTATCCAAAACTGCAATATGCTCGGGAGTATGACCTGGAGTAGTATAAATTTCTAATTTTAAATCATCCAAACTAATAATATCCCCCTCCCCTACATATATCACCCTATTTTTTAGGTTTTTTACTAAATATTCGTGATATTCTACTAAATCTGATTTCTTTTTTGCTAATTCTTTTTCGGGGAGGTTCTGATAAAATTTTGAAACCACGATTTTAGCATCAGGAAATCGAAGGGATAATCTTTTTACACCTCCAATGTGATCTACATGACCATGGGTAGAAAAAATATAATCAAGGTGATCGATACCGATATTTTGAAGATAGTTTAATAAACTATCGGCTTCACTACTTGTTCCCGTGTCAATTAAAGCTGTTTTTCCATTATTTTCAAGTACAAAGAGAGCCATTTGTTCTTTCATATTATAAATTAAACAATCAAACATCCATGTATTTTCATTTATTTTACAGGTTTTTCGAATAAATGGAATTATCATTCACCTTGATTTTTATTTTATAAGTTTCATTTTTTTGAATCAGGAATTAATCCTGATTCTTAGCTCATCGAAAACGCACGTTCCCCAATTTCTATTACCTTTTTCAATTGAATATTTAAACGGTAATTCATTAAAAAATATTCCTATCCCGATGAGATACGATATGTCATTATTGACTATAAGATTAGTTTGATTGACAATCCGCTCAAGATTGTTAAAGAACAATATAAGCTAAATCCTAGAAATATCGAAGTTCAAGAGTAAAATTTTATGAAATTTTTTCATAATAGGTGAATTTGAACCAATTAGGGCTTAGAAAAGTAAATTCAGTGTCTGATTTCAATGATTAAAAATAATCTTTTAGAAAAAAAAATTAGAATTTAAATTTTTTATGTATTTGCTTTAATTCCCTGTTTCTTACTTAGTTAAATATTGAGAAAAAGTAGCTATTATGATAGTATATATTGTAATAATAAATTGTACAGTAATTACAATTATTTTCTCAAAATCGAAAAACCGAAGATTAATGAAAAAGATCCACAAAGCTCCACTTATTACGGCAATTATAATTTGCAATATTTTGTCTTTTTTCCTTTTTAAAATTACGATCTCAATTACCAAAGTAAGTATTATGCTAATTATTATGATCACAATTATAGCCAATCTGGCATATATTGGATCTTCCTCATAAAATAGCGGAAAAAATGACGAAACAGCACCTAATAACGAGATTACATATACGGGGACTAATTCTCCTAATCTTTTAATATTGTCTTCGAATGGCAGATTAATTACACACCTCAAAATATTTTGTTGTGATATAATTTGGAAATAGTCTCAATTAGTTAATTGATAATTAAATTCCCAAAATTGTTTTTCATTTTAATAAATTAAATTTTCTTAATTATACTTTAGAATTGATTCTTATAAAAACCTTACATCTTTATAAAGGAACTTTGATGGTATCCACATAGAGTTTTCATCTCAATCATTAATATCGGGAAATTCCTATTTGTAATAAGAAATTACATCCATAATTATCTCCGATTTTTGATTAGAAGAGGAATTTTGAACCTTGTAAATTCTATTTTGTTCGTTGTATGTTCAATATTTAAAAATAAATATTTGAATCATTATTTTATTCTTAGTATAAGAATATTGGGTGTGGGTGTAGTTGTGTGACTCATTTTAAATTAGTTTCAGGAATTGATTGCGGAGTAGACAAATCTGTGTGTGAAAATGGATATCCTGACAATTGTTTTAATTGTTTGTCGAAAAAATTTAGCGAAGCAAATATTTTAATGGATATTTATGATGTGGTAGAGCAGCAATCTGAGCAAAAAAGAAGAGAGATGCTATATAAGCATATTTGGAGAAAATATCAAGATATTTTAACTATAAGACATGTAATTATCTTATCTAAGGGAGGAGTACCGGCATTCAATATGGCTGTAGGTGATCTACCTATTGATCCTTCGTTGATAGCAGGATTTATTCAAGCAAATGTAGTATTCTCGGGTGAGGAATTAACCTTAATAGATAAAATTAATCCAGAAAAGAATTTTTTTGAGTTTGAGTATAAAAATTTTAATCTTTTGTTAAGGGTTGGTAATTTGTGTACATCATGTTTAATTCTTGACGGGAGAGCTTCTGGTAATTTGAGGGATTTACTATCGAGTTTCACGGAAATTCTTGAGGTGGATTATGAAGATGAATTACAAGAATTTGATAAAACCGGGGATTTAAACATATTAAAACCTGTAAAAAGTTTAGTGGAAAAAATATTTGAAATAACTATGATATATCCGCTTACTATATCTACTCAAATTCCCCCTAATATATATGAAAATTTTACACCTATTCAAAAAGCCGTGTATGAAACTTGTAAAGATCTGTTAAAAGAGGAGGATTATTTTTTCATCTTAAATCTTATTAATACAACATCAAAATTATTAGGTGTGATATCGAAAGAAGAGATTCTCTGGAATATTTACCAATTTTTAAGAGAAAATGTTATTATTTGGGCAGATCTTGAATTTCAAAGGAAAGAGTTAGAATCAAAAGAAGAAGATATACAAAAAAGAGAATATGTCATTCAAAAAATCATGGAGATAAAAGATTTGGATGACATTATTTTTGAATGTCAAGATATGAATGAAGATGCTGCAATGAAAAAAATCAAATCTTTATTTAAAAAAGGAGAAATTGCTGAAAAAGATGCTGCTTATCAAGAAGCGTTAAATGAATATCAAAAAGCACTCACATATGCAAAAGAATTCAACATGGAAACGATAATTGGCAAAATTTCGTTTAAGATTTTAGAGATCATAAAATTAAATAAAGAAGTTGAATTAAAATTTGCTTTAGAACATGCATCCAAATCAGAAAAGAGGAAGGATTATGTATCTGCATTGAAATACTTATTTCAAATAAAAGGAAACTTATCCAGCGAAAATGAGGATGATAAGCGAGATAAACAACTTCAGAGAATAAATTCTCGTATTAAAAAACTCCAAAATTATTTCATAATAAGCGAATATGATTAAAAGAACTCTATGAGCCAACTGCGCTTAAAGTAGTAAAAATAATCCTATATTATTCGAGGTAATTGATGGAAACTTGGTGTGAAGATATGGTAAAAAAAAAATTAATACTAAACTAAAATACTACCGTTGTTTAGAATTTTCTTCCCATCGATTTCAATTGTAACATCTTTCATTACACCATCATGATGAATGTTACTATATGTTTGTCCTCCAATATTAATATTTTTTCCAATAGCTAAATGTGCTGTGCCTATCATCATTTTATCTCCTACAGTCCCAGATGGCTTTTTCATTGTATGATTTGTTCCAATACCTAGTTCTGCGATATTAGATGCGTTATTATCAGCAGCTTTTATTATAGCTTTTATTTTATCAGCCTCCTCAGCGCCCTCAATTTTCACAGCACGACCATTTTCTACCAATATTTCTACAGGTGTTTTAATTGCACCGACTTTTTCAAAAAAGACATCTATGATCCAGATTCCTTGAGTTGTCCCTTCTACGGGGGCTATAGCTGCCTCAGCATATTCAGGGACAGCACCCCACGCTCCGGGTACGGCATGTCTTACTCTAAGAGGAGCTGATATTCTATCCTTAATAGATAATATAATGTTGGTTCCGATTTTTGTTGTGATTTTTGCTTCTTCCCCATTAGTCAGTATATCAGCCAATTTCTCTGTTAATTCTGTAATTTTATAAATATCTTCCTTGGTAATGTCAGGTTTAATATAAGGAACTCCACCTACTCTTACTCCCACGTCAGTTGCAGCCCTTCTTGCATTCATATGAAGAAATAATTGAATCGTGCTAGAGGGAAGAACGCCCATTACTACGTCTGAGTTTAGCATTTGTTTGCTTACTTCTTCAGGAGGTTCTATCTGAATATCCTTATTATCTACCTGAGTAAGTGTAACTTGAGCACCTAACGCTTCAGCTTCTTCTGCTAAAAGATTTGCATTTCTATCAAAGCCCTGAGCAAAAATGATTAACACTTTTTCTTTTGGCTTTATTCCCATACAGGTCTCTACAATAACTCGAGCTCCGTTTCTATAATCAAGTTTTTTGCTCATTTTCTCTCAATTTTTAACTTTCTTTCGATTTATTAACTTAAAATCTATGAATTTGTTTCCATTAGATTTTTACTATAAATCATTATATCGATAAATTCTTAAATATTTTGATTTATACAAAAAAATGATTAAAATAATTTTCTTAATATAGTATTTCTACTTCAAAATCCTCTTTTTTCTGATTAAATAATTTCCAATAATTCTCTGCGATAGCATATGGATTGTATTTCTCATCTTCTGGTTTAATAAGTCCACAAATAATAACTGAAGCAACGTGGATATTCTGTGGAGTTAATTCTGCTGCTAATGTTTTTACTAAATTAATAAGTGCACCTTTGCTGATTGAGAGAGAAGCAAATTCTTTATGAGGTTCGATACCTAGATGTCCTCCAGTAACAAGAATGGTACCTTTCTTATTTGCTTTCATTGCCGGGAGAACCTCTTGAACTGCTGTTAAAAGTCCTGCTACATTCACTTTGAAATCAGTGACCAAAGATTCAAATCGTTCTTCAAGAATATTTCTCATTTTTAAACGAGCAGCGTTATAGATTAATATATCTGTATTTCCTACTGTTTCTTTTAATTTTTTAAAGCAATTTTTTAAAGAATCTTCTTTACTTGCATCTCCCACAAAATAATAAGCGTTAATATCATCTTTTTTTAATTCTACTAGGAGTTTGCGTAATTTTTCCTCATTGCGTGAAATCATAGCTATTGTAAAACCTTCTTTACCAAATCGTCTTGCAATACCCATCCCATTACCCGGTCCCATTCCTACAATGGTTATAATTTTTTTCTGTTCCATCAATTCTCATCTATTTACAAAATTTAATATAAAACTGTGAAGCATCTATTTTAATCATAACTGATAACTATTTTTTTTCAAAAAATGTTGAATAATAAAGTTTAACGTCTGATAAACAATTCTATTGTACAATATTCCTTAAAACCCATCCGTTTATACATATTTAAACCCATCTCAGTTGAGTGAAGTATTGCAGTCTCATATCCTAATTTCTTAGCCTCATTTAGGGGAGCAAGAGTTAGTGCAGTACCAATCCCTTTACTACGTGCTTCTTCTAATGTAGTTACCAAATGAATACCTGCAACACCTGCTTTATACAAAACTAATGAAGAGGCGACAGGATTTCCATCATAATATGCTAAGAATGCACTTGCAGAAGTTTTATCATTCAAAATTATATCTGAGAAAGCCTTGTAAAAAAAATCTGATTGAACTTCTTTTGGAAACCCAAAACCCATTAGAATTATATCATTCCATACTTTCAAAGTTTCTATATTTTCAATCTTTATTATCTTTACTTTATTTACAATTTCTCTTTCTTGGTTCAAAATTTTTAGGTTGTAAGCCATTCCCTGAAGCTTGTCAAGGATAAATCCATTTTTGATTAAGAACTCTCCCATTTTTTTTGGAGTGCTTGATGGACCAATCACCCAAAGAAAGGGAACTTTTCTCTTTTTAAAAAAAGTAATATTTTCCTTTATTATTTTCCTGGCATTTTCAGACGATACATGAATATCTATTACCCCATTAAAGAAAAAAAATGAGATACCAGTTGAGAATCTGGAGAACTCCTCATTTTCTTCATATTGAGTATCTTTGAGCTCAATATTTACCATAGATCTAAAAAATTCATAAAGATTGAACTCGATTGCATGCTCAATTTGAGATTGATCTGGGTTTTTAAGGATATTTATAAAATGATTCACTTCTGAAGTTTTGATAATAATATTACTAAACCATAGATATAAAAAAGTTATATCGTTAAATTAATAGTTTGGTTTTTTCCAATTACGCCCTGATCGACTCGTAATATCACTCCAAATCTCTTTCTTTTCTTCTTCTGAAAGATTCCAAGCACCAAAACAATTTTCTAATTTAACTTTTTGA
>JAHQWY010000181.1 GCA_029856445.1 Promethearchaeia archaeon | reverse complement strand
TCTATTTTTATTTCACCTAAATACGGTTCGATTAACTCCATTGCTTCTCTGAAAAGATCACCTGAAAACATTAATTCTGCGAGAAAATATTCTTTATTTTTATATTTCTCGCCTACCAAATCCATACCTCGCTTGCATTCCTCGAATATCCTCATTGAATCTTCTCCTTGACTAAGGCGCTCTTTTATTTCAGATAAAACTTGATCGCGTTCAAGTTCCACTAGATTCTTTGTTAAGTTTGATATCATTATTGCAAAAATGATTGAAGTAATAAAAACATTCTATTATATACATAAATTAAAATTATTAGGTTCAAGTTTGAAGTATTTCCTATTTCCTAAATAATAATAAAATCTAAAACAGCTTTTACATTAATGCTATTATTATGCAGGTTTTAGCATTATTAGGAAGTCCAAGAAAAAAAGGGAACTCGGATTTATTGGCAGATGAGGTTTTAAAGGGAGCAAAATCAATGGGAGCTTCGGTCGATAAAATCTATTTAGATGATTTTCATATAAGACCTATCGGTGAGGTAATTGATGATAGTCGCAACAGAGAAGATCCGCGGGCAGATGATGATTACCCGCAACTATTAAAGAAATTTTTAGAATCAGATCTCATCATTTGGGCAACTCCTATATATTGGTGTGGTGTTTCCGCACAAATGAAATGTTTTATTGATAGGTTTTCTTCCTATTTCAGAAATCCTCATTATGCTGATAAATTTTATGGTCAAGGGCACATAGTATTATGTACATTTGGGCGTGATGATTATGAACATAGTAGTTTCATCACTGAACCAATGAAATTAACAATTCAAGTTCTAAGAGGGAATTACATTGGGGATATATGTGTACCTGATTGTTATCAAAAAGGAAAAATACTAGAGAAGAAAGATAAATTAGAAAAAGCGTTTATTTTAGGAAGAAAAGCAGTAATGTTCATGAATGATAAGCAAAAATAATAAATAAAAATAAAAAATTAGGTTTAAATCTTTTATAATTCCATCTCTGCTATTACTTTCCTGCTACGAAAGGTATATCATCAAGAGGTATACCTGCTTCATATCCGAATTTCTTTTGGAAAGCTTCATTGAGTGACTGGAAATAAAGCGAAAGAGGTAAATTCCAGATTTTATATTTAAATATCATTTAAATGTCTACACTTCTGGAAGTTCTGAATTCAAAAGATATAATAGCTGTATCCTTTATATCAAGCTTTTCAGCTATTCTTTTAATATAATTTACTCTCTTAATCTCTAATAAATCATTTATTATTAAGGTGGGTATTAAGGAAATCGCTAAATAAAATGGCATTCCTATCCATAATATTAAGATAGGGACATTCAAAATATTAGTAATAGCTCCTTTATCTGTTAGAAAATTTGAAATAAAATTATAGACCACTATGACATAAGTAATCAAAGCACCAATCCCCGCATAACTCTTTAAGAATGTATTGAACCAGTCGCCAATCGATTTTACTTCGACAAATTCTTCTGAATTTTCAATTTTCTTTTTAGTTGAATAAATTATCCCGGCATCTCTCAAAAACCAAACTGATGAAAAAAAAGTAGTTGTTAAACCAAATGTAATCATCAAAGCAACGGATTCTGCTAAAATTTGGGTTAACATAGGGAGTTTCGAAATCTCTTCTGCTCTAAAAACTATTTCAGCACTTAAAATCAATTCAATAAAAGTTGGTGTTAAAAGTAGAGAAGCTAGGTTTATTGACATCAATACAGGAAAAAATCCTTTTGGTAAAATTCTTAAGTTTTGTTTATTCTTAATCTGTAAGATTCCATAAAACTTTTTTGAGCCATATATCTTTTTATGTATATAAAGAATAAGAGGAGCTATAATATAACCCCCAAATATCAACCCTATCAAACTTGATACCGGAAGAATTATGGCAAAAATGAAAGTTAATTCAATAATAAGATTCTGTTCGGGAATTAATTGTGTCAAATTAATTTTAGTTCCTAAATCAACAAATATACCGATAATTATTGTTAATATTATCCAAAAAATTATATAAATAATAAAAATTAAAATTAGATTCCTGTACTTGGAGAGTTTTTTTACGTTCATCATGTTTTGGCTTTTAAAAATTCCTGAAACTTATTTCTACTAGAGTGTTGTTGTAATATATAGTTTTTGAGTAAAAATCATAAAATTATTCTTTTAATTAAGTATTAATCGTTAAAAATTATTCCGAAGATAAATTTTTAAGGTAAAGATTGTATATTTGAAGCTCAAGGAATTATATTCACTTCTATTTTAAAATTTGAATAATTAGCGTCTCAAAGCTCTTACTTTTGGAAATATTGATTGGATATGATTATTTTTAAAAGATTTTAATTGAATATAATCCATTAAAATAATACTTAAGTACTCTAATATACCAAAAGAGTTCAGATAAACTCCAAAACTTGAAATAATTCACTTAATAACAAAAAATAAATAAAAAAATTAAGCTTTTTCTAATTCCATCTCTGCTATCGCTTTTCCAGACCGAAATGGAATGTCTTCTAGAGACATACCTGCTTCATAATTAAATTTTTCTTTAAAAGCTTCATTTAACGATTGAAAATAGAGTGAAAGTGGTAGATTTTGAGGACAGTTATTATCACAATTACCACACTCAACACATCTATCAGCGTCATGTGCTATCCTCGTTAATTGATAAGTCACCTTATCTATAGTTTTATCCTTTCTCTTTTTCTGAAGTATGCAATCTACACAGTAGCAAACGGGACAACCTCTTATACAAGTATTGCACATAGTACATTTGAGAAGCTCTGCTATTTTTTCATCTTGTGGTAATTTATCCCATTCTTCTAAATCTTTAGCCCTTTTATCTTTCGCTTTCTCAATTATTTGATTATAAATGTTTTCATGGTCTTTTTTAATATTATTTGGAAGTTCTTTCTTTGCAATTCCGGACTTTTCAAGAATTTCATTTCCTTTATCTGAATAGACTTTTAGAATTATTTCTTCGGAATCAATAGGAATCCCAAGATCGCTTACTGTTAAATCAGCAACAATCGGAATTTTACGGTAACATCTTAAGCAATTTTCTGCAACTGTTAACCTCAGTTCTTTTATGCTCCCATCATCTAACTTGACAATAAGACCGTTGTCCCCAACTTTTTCTTTAATAATCTTAGTTGGATCGATATCCTTAATTGATCTCATTTCTCGTGCTGCTTTTGGAAGCATTCCCCGATCTTCGATGCCCACTATAAAGAGATTTTTTAGATTTACTTGTTTGATTTTAGCAAGTTCAATCAATGCTCTCGTATCGCATGGACGTGCAATAAGCCCTACTTTCTCGGTCATAGCACCTGCTACGGATTTATGTAAAAATTTTGATGCAGAGTCAGTTCTCGCATATCCAAATGCAATTAAAGGATATAATGGAAAATCTGAGAGATCCTCTTCCTTTTCCACTAAAATTGGTTGAACAGTAAATCTATCGATAGCACCTGATTTTTTATCGACTCTTAATTGAGCACCAATGAATTTATCTACTGCTTTTTCTTTTAGCAAAGTAGCTAAGATTTTAGAAAAATCTTCACTCTTAATTACATATTCTGCTAACGTATCCATGTATTTCCAACTCTAAAATACAAATTATTTAATTACAAATTCTTTTTCTTAATTTTCAAATTTTTTGAAATAAAATTTTTCCGATTTATATTAAATTTTTTAAAACTATTTTATGTGTCGTATGGTGCGCCCATTTCTTCAGCATGAGTTCTCACTTTTTTAACTCAGCTTCATCAGTAAACACATTTATCTTTTAAGCTTTGGCTTTAGCCTTAGCTTTACCTTTCTTAGGTGTGCCTTTAGTTCTTAGAGGACTTGGCCCCAATTTGCGGATAGTTTTATCGATTTCAATAGCTTCAATTTGAAATTTCTGACCTTCGGCTGCGGTGCAATAAATAATTTTAATTCTTTCTGGACTCATACCTACAGCTTTTAAAATTTCTTTAGTATATTCTACGTGTCGATATGCATGGTAATTTCCCGTCTCATAATCACACTCTCCAGGGTATCAAGCATTAACAACAACTCCATCAGCACCTCTACCAAACGCTCTCATTAATAGATCACTTCCTACTCGTCCAGAGCAAGGTACTAAGACATTTCGAATAGAATCTGGATATTGTGCCCTAATTGTACCAGCCATATCCGCAGAACCATATCCTCATTTCCAGCAAGCATATACAATAATTTTAATATCATTATCTTCTGCCATTTTGTTTCTCCACCTCTCTACTCCTCAATTGGTAGTAATTCGTCTATTAATGCCATATATTGATCATCTCTGAAATATGTTAATTCAATTGCGTTAGAAGGACATAATCCTGCGCAAGTTCCACATCCTCTACAGTTTATTAAATTAACAACAATATTTCCCGTCTCGTTTACCGAAATAGCGCTATATGGACAAGCTTCTATACATTTATAACACTTCGCACATCGTTCATCTGATGGTGTAGCGCGAATTAATTCCATAGTATATTCTCCTTTACCCATTGGTATTCCTGCCACTGATGCAGCACCTCTAGCTTGACTCACTGACTTGTCAATCTCTTTTTGCCCTTGAGCTGATCCACAAATATATATCCCAGGTACTTTAGTACTTATTGGATCAAGTCTAGCATGATATTCCTTTAAGAATCCATCAGGGCTCTTTTCCATATTTAATACTTTTGCAATTTCTAGAGTACCCTGAGAGGGTAGAGACGCAGAAGACAATACAACCATGTGAGCTTCCATAGTAACTACACTATCAGTTCCAACTGGTTCAAACTGTACTATAAGGTTCTTTGTTAAAGGATCTTCTTCTATTTTTCCAACTAGTCCCTTAACAAAAATTATGCCAGCATTTCGTGATCTTCTATAGTATTCTTCATAATCTTTTCCAGCACATCGCATATCTATATAAGTACAAACGATTTGAGTGTCAGGATACTCGGATTTAATTAATTTTGAGTTTTTAAGCGAAAGATTACAACAAATAACACTACAGTGAGCATTTTTGGTTACATCTCTCGACCCAACACAGTTAATGAATAGAACTTTTGTAGGACGCTTACCGTCAGAAGGACGCTTCAAATGACCATAAGTTGGGCCATTAGGCGCAAGAATTCTTTCTAATTCTATTTGATTGATCACATTTTCATAGACGCCATAGCCATAATCATCACCTTGATAGAGGTCCCAACCAGTGGCGACTATAATAGTACCTACCTTAAGGTCTACGATTTTATCCTGTTGGCTGAAATCTATTGCTTCTTGGTCACATGCATCTACACAAGCAAAACATTCAATACAAGAATTTCTATCGAGTTGTGATACCGCAGGGACTGCTTGGGCAAAAGCAATATCAATTACTTTTCTTGCAGATAAGTGTTCATCAAAATAATTACTTATGTATACAGGACATACATCTGTACAACTCCCACAACCGGTACATTTATCTTCATCTACAAATCTAGCTTTCCTTCTAACGTTGACTTCAAAATTACCGATATAACCATCTATTTTATCAACTTCACTGTAAGAAAGGATTTCTATATTTGGATGACGGTTAGCTTCAAGCATCTTTGGACCCAAGATTCATATAGAGCAATCATCAGTAGGAAACGTTCTATCAAGCTGCGACATACGACCACCAATTGTAGTATTTTTTTCGACTAAATATACTTTATAACCTGCATCTCCTAAGTCTATGGCTGCAGATAATCCTGCAATACCCCCACCAACTACTAAAGCTGCTGGTTCTACAGGAACAGTTTTGGTTGGTACATCTTCTAATAATTTAGCTCTTGCTATTCCGGCTCTAATTAATTCAATTGCCTTTAACGTGGCTCTTTCCCGGACTTCTGGAGCTTGATGTACAAATGAGCAATGTTCTCTAATATTTACAAATTCCAAATACCTTGGTGGTAATCCCATCTCCGTTAAAATTGCATGAAATACTGGTTGATGAGTCTTTGGAGTGCATGCAGCTACTAAAACTCGATCAAATTTCCGTTCTTCATGTTTTTCTTTGATTACAGATGATCCACCCTCAGTACATAATGAAAGATATGGATAAGCCCAAACATTGTCTAATTTACTTATTTCTTCAACGATTTTAGGGATATCTAAGATTCCTGCTATATTAATACCTCAGTGACACACGAACACACCTATTCTTGGTTGATCTTGTTCGTTTATATTTTCATTGGTCTGTTTCTCAGACAATTTAATTCACCTTTGTTAATCCTAACCTCCTAAGTTTTAAAGATTAACCGTATTCTCTCTCTTAGTTCTTTAGTAATTCTAAGAAATGAATTATGATAAAGTAAATAGTTTATATTATTAAAATTAAATTATTATGAAATTTTAATTCAAATCTTCCAATATCTGATAATTTAATTGAAGTTTCTATTTTAATATCACACATTTCGTCGAAAGTGACTAATTTCGATACAAATTTCTCTTCAAATTATTGATTATCGAAATCTCTGAAGAAAAAAATATTATTTTGGATAAAAAAAGAAGTTTTTGTTGTTTCATTTCATCTATACTCCTACAAAATAAATTTCTTCTAGAATATGTGGAGCTTAATTTTAAAATAGATTCTACCCTAATTATAAATTTCTTGCAGCATTATATTGAAACAAAGACCAGGTGCAAGTAGATGAATGAAGTTAATGATTTAAATCTTTTTGAGAAGCTTGAGTATTATGAGAAACAACTAAAAGAAGCAAGAGATGCAGGAGATTTGTCTAAAATCCTTTCATTACTGTTGAAATTAGGATTTCTATGTCGCGATGTTGAAGCATTTGATCTTGGTATAAATTATATTAAAGAGGCTCTAACATTAGGAAAAAAAACTTCAGTTAATTATTACTCATATTATGCTGTTTTGGGAGATTTATACCATCAAAATGGATTAATAAAGGAATCTTACGAGGCTTATCTTACGTCTAATAAAATTGTCCCTAAAAACCAAGAAACTAAATTAAAAGCTGACAATCTTTTTAAAATGGGCAAGTTAAATGTTCTTTTTGAAAATTATAGTGATGCTATTAAAAATTATAAAGAATCACTAAAATTGTATGCTCTTCTAAACAATCATGCGGAAAGAGCAAGAGTGCATAACAAGATTGGAGTAACTTTTTTAAAAAAAGCCCCTCTTGATTTAAGACGAGATAAAAATATGTATAACTTAGTCGATAAACAAGCCTTAGCGATATTTAGGAAAGCTAGGAAAAATTTCATTAAGGATTTAGAGATATTAGAACGACATAATTTGAAAGATAATGAAAAAAAACTTTATATTACTCTACAGGAAAATTTGAAACCTTTAAATCAAACACCAAAATACCCCGATTATAAATTACATTGATTAAAACAACAAGCAAAAAAAATAAGAATAAAAAAGAAATTTAAGCTTCTGTTTCTTTTAAAATATCCCCAAAGAGTCTTTTTACTGCATCAATCCGTTTTTCTTCCCCTATTTGCTCGACATCTTTTAACGAAATAGCTTCTTTTGGACATACATCAATGCATGCAGGGTATTTTTCCCCTCGTTCTTCATTTAT
>JAHQWY010000180.1 GCA_029856445.1 Promethearchaeia archaeon | reverse complement strand
ATTTTCTCAGTAATGTCTATTCCAATATCAAGTTGAATAATTTTCGTTCTACCATAATGCCCCATAGATTTAACTTCAGCAGAAATTATACCAGCCAAAGCCAACTCGTTTATATAATCACTAATCCTCCGTTTAGTTAATTGACGGATTCCTGGAATTAATCCTCTTATTTCAGAATGAACATCATAGATATCACCTGAAATGATTATATGATCAGGACTATATTTTGAGATTAAATATATTGAAGTTAAAACTAGTTGAGCTTGGATTGGCAGACCTTTTATGTATTCCATAATATAGTCTTTTTCTATATCTTCTTGAGCATTCTCAACATATTTTGATGTCACGACTTTACTTTGAGCTCTTTCAGCTAATTCTCCTGCCTTTCTTAGTAATTGTAATGCTTTCCTCGCATCCCCATGTTCTTTAGCCGCGAGTGCCGCACATAAAGGAATTACATCTTCCTTTAAAACGTAATCATAAAAAGCTATTTTTGCCCTCTCACTTAAAATATCCCTAAGCTCGCTTGCATCGTAAGAAGGAAACACTATATGTTCTTCTCCTAAACTCGATAAAATTCTGGGGTCTAAATTGTTTCTAAACTTTAACTTGTTAGAGATACCAATTAAGCTAGACTTACAATGATCTAAATTTTCATTTAATCTAGTTAAATCATATAAAATTTCGTTTCCGCCTTTTTTTTCCACTAAAATATCTATCTCATCTAGTACGAGAAAGCATATTGACCCCGCTACTCTTGAATCTAATAAGCCAAGCAAGTTCTTAAAAATTATATCTTTTGGAAGTCCAGTTGGTGGAATTTTCTCTTCTCGTGAGATTGTATTGTAAATATGAGCTAAAATACGATATGGAGTGGAGACTACATTACAATTAATATAAATCCACCAAGGTTTAATTTTTGAGTTTTGTTGTGCTAGCTTTTGACTCACGTACCTTATTGTAGCAGTTTTACCTGTTCCAGTTTGACCATAACATAGAAAACTTGGAGGAGCATCCCCTAATAAAGCACATGCAGTCTTTTCAGCAATATCTTTTATTTGTATATCCCGATGAGGTAATATATCAGGGATATAGGATGGATCTAATGCATTACGATTGTTGAAAATTCTTGGTCCTTTAAGATACTTTTTATAAAATTTATCAATGTTAAATTGGTAATTATTTTCATGTTTGTTCAACAATTATAGCACCAAGATATTCATTTTAATAAGAGAAAATTTTTCCACTCGAAATACTGTATTAAATAATATTTCTATTGCATTTATAAAGTTAATTATTAATCTTTAATTTATTAGAAAAATGTTAAAGCTTTAATATTCAATTTTGAATAATCTTTTCAATAAATTATATTATTATTGTCGGTATTTTAAAAGAATATTATTTATGAAGCAATATTTATTAAGATCTAGTTAATAAAAATAAGTTTAATAAAAATTTAATTTAATCAAGAATATGTTAATTTATTCAATTTTTTAATATATTTTTGGTAAATAGGATAATAGAACAATTTGTCAGCAACCGAAACTCTAGAAGAGAGAGAGATTAGGAATAAAAGAATCGCATTTATATTAGCCCTGTTTTTCGCCAGTTTACTCTTAATAAATTTTTTAGTTATATCAGTATTTTTTACATGGGCAGACTGGGTTAGTTTATTGATCTTTTCGCTTTTGCTTATTGTTCCTGCTTATCTTTCTAACGCTTCAATGGTTATCACAGGTGGAGGGCGTCCAATTGATGGTGGAAAGCTTTTCCGAGATGGAAGAAGGATATTAGGAGACCATAAAACTATAAATGGCTTAAAAGGCCCTTTATATGTGGGTATTCCTATTTCATTTACTTTATTTATACTTTTTATTCTCCTATGGCAACCTATTAAGGAGTTAGTGATTCAAGCTTTAGGTGATGAACAATATTTACTTTATAATGATCTTAAATTCTTTCAATATTATTTTATTGGTGGTAAATTTCCAATGAATTTTTTGGTACTATTAATAAGAATTATATTAGCTTCTTATGGTGCCGTAATAGGCGATCTATTTGGCTCCTTTTTGAAAAGACGATTCGATATTAAGAGTGGAGCGCCATTTTGGATTGTAGATCAATTAGATTTCGCGTTAATTGCAATGCTTTTTATAATAATCCCGAGTTTTATTTTTCCAAAAGTATTTTTGTTCCCCGATATTTACATATTCGTATTTTTAATAATAATAACACCGGCAGTAAGTATTATTGCTAATACCGTTGCCTATTTAGTAGGATTAAAGTCTGTTCCTTACTGAAACTTTTAAGTTAAATATTTACATTTAATTTCTAATGGTGTTACATTATTTTCAAGAATTATAAAATTTTGGCATAATTCATTTAAGCACTTAATATATTCTCCCTGTCGCCCAATTGCGATACCGCGATCCTTGTAATTTAAAAAATATAATGATATTTCTCTCTCTCCTGATGGTTCATCATTTTCTATCTTGATATCATGAATGTATAAATCTGGAAAAAAACTAAATAATAAGTTAATAAATATATTCTCAGTTCTTATTATCAAAACCTTTTTGGGCGAGATTTCTCTTCTAATAGGACCTAGGTACATTTTAGAAGCAAAATATTTATCTTTTCTTACGAAGAAAAAAATAAATTTATTAATTACTACAATAAATTCTGGAGTTATGCCATTTGTTTTTTTATAAAAATAATTATTTAATTTAAGCTCAAAATTACTATATTTTCTTACAAATGATAACATTTGATAGAAATATAAATCATCAATTATAGTATAGAAATTTTTACCCATGTAAAAATTTCTTAAGAGAAAAATAAAAAGTACTAAGAAATTCACTTACTTAGTCAAAATATTTAATAATTAATAAGAATCAGTTTTTATTAAGTTCATTATATAAAAGTAAAGAAAGATGAAAGAAGCTGGTTTTGAATTTAAGGAACATACTGCCGATGTAAGCGTCAAAAGTTGGGGTAGAAACTTGGAGGAAGCTTTTTCCCAAACGGCATTAAGTTTGATGGAGACAATTACTCCTAATTTGAAAAAAATATCAACAATTATCGTGAAAGAGATTGACATAGAATCTGAAGACAAATATGCATTATGTATTGATTTTTTGTCAGAGTTTCTTTTTATTTTTGATGTAGAGGAATTAGTTTTTAGTGATATAAACGTAAAATCTATTGAAAAAATTGAAAAAGGATACAAATTAAGGGCTCTTGTAAGGGGGGAAAAATTCGATAAAGATAGACATGAAATTGGCACAGAAGTAAAGGCAATTACTTATTCTTTCATGAACATTGAAGAAAAGAAGAATAGAGTTGAAATAAATATAGTTTTTGATATATGATTAATAAATTTTTTACCCTTTTACTACTCCTACTGGAACAAGTCTTACAATTTTCTCAACAATTCCAAGATCATGACTTACTTGAACTACTTGATCAATATCTTTATAAGCTCCAGGACTTTCCTCTGCTAAAACTTTCATTGAAGCACTTTTTACCAAGATACCTTTCTTTCCCAAATCTTCTTGAATTTTAGTTCCCCAATATTTTTTAACTGCTTTTGATCTAGACATAACTCTACCAGATCCGTGAGCAGTAGATCCAAATGATAGATCCATAGCTCTTGGCTTACCTACACACAAATATGAAGCAGATCCCATGGTTCCAGGAATTAAAGCTGGTTGTCCAATATCTCTATAATCTTGGGATAAAGCGGGATGATTTGGGGGAAATGCTCTAGTTGCACCTTTGCGATGGACATTCAGTTTCATTTTTTTACCCTCTACTTCATGTTCTTCTATCTTTAGAATATTATGGCAAACACCATAAATCAGATGCATATCTAACGCATCAATATCTTTATTAAATGCCTTTTGAAAGGATTCTCTTAACCAATGAGTTATTAATTGACGATTAGTGAATCCAAAATTAGCAGCACATGCCATTTGTTGTAAATAGTTTTGAGCTTCAGGTGTATCTGCAGGCACACAGGCTAATTCTCTATCAGGTACTTTAATTTTATATTTTTTCATTGCTTGTTCTATATTTCGCAAACTATCAGAACAAACTTGATGACCCAATGCTCTACTTCCTGTATGAACCATTACAGTTATTTGGTTTTTTTCAGTTATTCCTAATTTTTCCGCAGTTGCCTTATTATAAATCTCATCTACTTTTTGTATTTCAAGAAAGTGATTTCCACTTCCTAAAGAGCCAAGTTGCTTAATCGCCCTTTGTTTTGCTTTCTGAGATACTAAAGTAGCATCACCATTCTTTAAACATCCGTTTTCTTCTAAATGTTTTAGATCTTCTTCAATTGCATACCCCTTCTCTAAAGCCCAGTTTACTCCGTTATTCAAAACATTATCTAAGTCGGAATAATTTATATTTAATTTACCTTTTGAACCTAAACCAGAAGGAATGTTATTAAAAATATTAGTTAATAAATTTGGGAGAATATTTTTAATATCACCAAGAAACAGATTTGTTCTTAATAAACGTACACCACAATTAATATCATAACCAACACCTCCTGGAGAAATCATACCCGTATCAGCATCAGTTCCGGCAACTCCACCTATGCAAAATCCATATCCTTGGTGGGCATCCGATAATGCAATAGCATGTTTCTGTATTCCTGGTAAACATGCTACATTCGCTATTTGATCTAAAGTACGATCTTGCTTTATCTTTTCTAATATATAGTTGTTAGCATAAATTTTAACAGGAACCCTCATCTGGAACTTTTCTATGTTCCCTTGAATCCTTGCCATCAAGGTTTTAGGAGGAATCTCATAGATATTTTCCTCAACTTTATTAACATTCATCTTAAAATTATAAGTCAATCTGTTTTCAAAAATATTATCATTTAATTATATAAAATCTTTAAAATCTAAAATTGAATTTATTTTCATATTTAGATAATTAAAGATTTTAAAATTATTCGACCTAATCCTAAAATTTTTAAATTCATAGAATCAGGATTAGTGAGTGAAGTTGTTCAATACCTTAAAAAAAGATTAGTAAAAATTACTTGATTTCGACAAATGAAAGAAGCTCTAACTTATCCAAATTATTCATAATCTTCTGAATCTCTGACTCTGGACGGCCCGATTCCTCTGCAATATCAGAAATAGTGTGAAAGCCATCTGCTAAATGAGCAATATCAAATTCTTCTTCATCTAAAACTCCTTGCGCAATCACTTGTTTCGGTAGACGTTTAGCTGTCCAGTCTGGTTTCACGTCTCTCACCTGACGCAAATCCTCCTCTGATAACATTAAGCCTTTCTTGGCAATCTGTTTCTGGGACTTCAAGAAATCCTTTTTGAATATTTTCAATATTGGTATCTTGAGCTGAATTTCAGCAACTTTACCAGTTTCTAGTATCTCATCTATTATATTCTCAAAATTCCGAAAGATTCGAACATCTCCAGACCATCCATCAAGCTGGTCTCCAAATTTATCAACAAATTTGTCTATTATATCAGTTAAAGCCTTATGAGTAATTTTTGCATCATCGTTCTTGTCTGCTGCTGCTGTACATAAAACTCCCTCTTTAAAAACAAGCAGCAAATAGAAAACTTGCATGTCAATCACCTTCAATTCCCCCGATCCCTTTGAAAATTCAACTGAAAAATCTTTAAGTGCGGTAAGAAAGCCACTTACTAAATCTTGATTAAATTCTATACTTCCATATTTCCTATGGATTAAACAGATTCCTGTGTATTGATGAATCAAGTAAAAATTATGTAACATATATAAAACCTCGACAATAATTTACAACTTTATTCTTATTGTATATTTAATAAGATTATGATAATTTAAATCTCTTCATGAACAACAAAAAATAAATGTTTTCTATTTTAGGAAATCATAGAGAGATTGAATCTTGAAAGAGCTTATTATTTCCTGTACTGAATGATCTTTGCCTATTTCAAGACTATTTACGATTTCAATATTTATATCCCTTGTCTCATTAGGTTCCATAGAAAAGAAATTATCAGAAGCTATAAAGTCAAATAAAACCGAATCAATATTGACATATAAGGCAATGTTTTCAGCATTCAATTTTAGCTTAAATTGAATTTTATTATCATCTTCTAATTCTATTTCTTCAAAAGAACTAGAAAATTTTGGATCTCTTAATTTAAATAATTTTGGTGCATCAAATAAACGAAATCCTCGGTTTTTTATTTCTTTTTTCCCGTTTTTAGAGTATAATGAATAAAAGATGATATTGTTTTGCATATTAACTTCTTCATTGTTAATATTACTTACATCTTCTAATCCTAATTTTAAAGAACTACAAGGAGAGACCCTAGAATTATAAATCCCTTTCATGAGTGTATTCCCTTCTGAATTTAGAATTTTCCATTCTAATTCAATATCGCAAGATTTACGTAAGTCATTTGTCACCCAGAATTCGACTTGGTCTGGATCCTCCTTAACACTAGCAAATAAAGGTTGATAAAATCGCTTTGCAAAATAGTGAAGTGCCTTCCATCTACCATAATAATCCAATGAAGACCAACTTGCAACAGGCCAGCAATCATTCAATTGCCAATAAAGAGATCCCATACAATGATAGTCAGTGCGATTTTGTCTCCAATATTCAACACCATATTCCATAGCTTCTGCCTGAGTAATTTGTGATAAAATAACTTGATGTTCGAATTCTCGCGGTATTGAAAAACGCTTATCCATATAATCCATAATTTTTTGATTCCCTGCGGCATTTTTCTGATGGTTTTCCATTATCTTGGAATTGAAATCATACTGACCAGAGGGACAAAATTTTTCAATAGTTTTCAAAGAGGGAAAGGATTCAAAGCCGAATTCAGACATAAAACGAGTATTGAACTCTCTATATGCAGAAAAGGGCATATTTCCATGCCAAACTGCCCAATAGTGTGAATCACCGGCATTAGGATTATTTGAACTCCTTAATGCAAGATTTTCACTAATGAAACCACATGAGGGCGAACTAGGCCAATAAGGTCGAGTTGGGTCAAATTTTTTTAGTAAATGAGGCAACATGTCTTCAAAGATTCTCAAATAAAAATCAACTAGAAATTTATGCCTTTCTTTACTATCTTCTGCAACCCGGGAATTAATTATCATCAATTTCCATAAACTTTCAATTTCATTATTACCACACCATAAAGCAAGGCTAGGATGCATTCGTAATCTTATTACGTTTTGAATTGCTTCTTGTTCTACATTTTTAATAAACTCGGTATTATATGGATAAAGGGCGCAAGCAAATGGGAAATCTTGCCAGACTAATAATCCCAATTCATCACACAAATTATAAAAGGATTCATCCTCATAAATCCCACCACCCCATACACGAATCATATTCATGTTGGCTCTTTTGGCATAATCTAGATTCATAAAATACAGCCCCAACTTCTTGCCCCTTGGAATAAAGCTATCAACTGGAATCCAATTTGCACCCTTCGCAAAAAGAGGAATACCATTTAGAAGAAAATAGAAGGTTTCTCCCCATTTATCAAATTTTCTGACAAGTTGAATATCTCTTAATCCTATCTGTTGTGTTATTCTTTCTAAGATTTCATCTTT
>JAHQWY010000012.1 GCA_029856445.1 Promethearchaeia archaeon | reverse complement strand
ATTATAGTAGAAAGTGATGCATATAAACATATTAGGACCCAAATTACAAATTTATAATCTAATAGACTTTCCTAGATAAAATAGCTCAATAAATAAAGAGAAAAAAAATTCAATTTTAAAGTTTTATTGATTTTCATAAAGGGGAGAGGCAGCCTTCATAAAACGATTCATGTGACGCATTGAAGCTATTTTTTTTCCAGTCTCTTTTTCTTCTAAAAAGCAATCAATCCAAAAATACTCTGTTTTGCTACTTACACCGACGCATGCAATTTTTCCGGTTGTTTTATAGGGAACTCCAACCAGTGTTGGTCCTGCAATATTCTTTATTTCAGTAGCTCCATAAAAAGGCACCGCCTCAACTGCTGTGGCATCCAATGAATAAGAACCTTGTGACATAATCCCAAACATGGCAGTGGGTGATAATATAGAATTTCCCCATGGTGATTTTCCTTTATAATAATCTAGATGATCAGTTATAGCTTCTAATCCTTTATCTGCTGCTTCTTGAGTTACTAATATATCACGCGTCTTAAGATTATCTCCAACCTTAAATCCTGACAAAATACGTATATCTTCAGGATTACTATTTTTAAGTTCTAAAGCTTGTAGATAAGATAATTCCTTTGGTTCTCCTGCTGCAAGTGTCCCCGTAGCGACTACTTTACCATCACGCATCTCTACCCGAGCCTCAACTTGAACGTCTTGAGATCCCTCATGGGGCATCTTAACCACTGTCCTTACTTCTTCCCTGTCGAGTGTAGCAAATGTATAATACAGACTTAATGACCCTTTCTCAAACCACCTATCACCAAACATCTTGAGAGCTACAGGTGCAAATAGACTTAGGTGGATCGTTCCTGGAATTGTACCTCCACGCATACCAACTTTTTTCGCTACACCATCGTCGTGAATTGATGTTGTCATACCTTTCCATAGATTTAATGGTGCTCTCCAACCACCATACATCCATCCTTCTTTAATTGTTATATCATCCATTATATTCATCATCTTTTTATCATATGATAAATAGTCTAATAAGTTTTTTGGAAAATAGAAGAAAGAATTAAATTGTATTTTTATATATAAAATCAGATTTAAAATAAAATATCGTATCTACTTTTGTATTGACATTGTTTATAGTATAAAATTAACAAGCAATAGGTCTTGGATGAGATGATTGTGAGATGATTGAGCAACCTTAGCCTTATTATGTAAAAAATTAATAATAAAAGTATCTTCCGGGCGTTTCTCTAGCTTCCTTACGGGATTTTTGGACTCTTTGCACGTTAACATCACCAGTAATAACAATAATATCATCACTCTTATAGGCATCCAGAGCAATTTTAACTACCTCATCTACATTCATCCATGCATATGGAGATCTATCAAAGTTCTTCAATTTATCGTGAATTTCGGTTACTGTCCACCCTGGACATATCGCTTTTACCTTTACTTTTGACTTAAGTATATTTAGTTTTAATTGAATTACCTCAGAAAACACGCTGAGAAATGCTTTTGTTGAGTCATAAATAGGATCTTGGTAACCATGGAATAATAACGACGCAACGGAAGAAATGTTTGCGATATGACCCCTGTCTCGCTTGATCATGCCAGGTAAAGCAGCATGAGTGAATTGCATAGGAACTTTACAATGAAGGTTCAGCATATTTATAAAGAGATTAATGTCGCTGTTACCATCTAAAAAGTCGAGATCTGTTCCGAAACCAGCATTGTTGACAAGACAATCAAGATTTTTGATAGTTTTAATGTGAGCTGCTATTTTGTCAACATCAGAAGTTTCAAAGAGATCACCTTGGATAACCTCAACTTTAATACTATGTTTATCGGTTAATTTATCAGCTAAGGAGTCCAACCTTTCTTTCCTCCTCGCAGTAAGGATTAGATCAAATCCATGGCTTGCAAGTTGTTTCGCATATTCTTCCCCAATTCCCGCGCTAGCTCCAGTTACCAAGGCTACTCCTGGATCTTCAACTACCATAAAATTAGGTTTATTTGTCAGTTCAATCACCTACCTGTTGAATATATTCAGCATGTTCTGCCAAATGTTCAAGCAATAAACGGGTTGTCCGTTCTGGGGCCAATTGAAGCGCGAAATTAAGCGTATCTTCGAGGATCTCAAATCGATATGGACCCTCAACATAATGCGCATTTGCTTCAGCTGCCTCCTTGGAAACATTACCAGCTTTTTGGGGCCAAATATACAGAGTGGGCATGATAACAGGTTTTATTGGTGGAACATTAATCGATACTCGATACCAGTTAAAAACAGCCCGAAGCGCTTCTTCGCTGCTGAGCGCTTCACGATACGGATCTGTCTCTTCGGCTGGTAATCCTATACGTTTAAGAGTAGCTTCAAAGTGTTTCTTTTCTTCTCCCTCTTTTCTGAAATTAGCAAAATAACTAAATCCTTTTCGTTGCTTATCCGCCGCATTTGATGCCATCACCTCTGTAATTGCCATTGGATGTGGAATGTTTATGCAAGCCAACGTTGCTACCCGTTGAGGGTATTGCCCGGCAAGACACCATGCAATAACCGATCCGATACTGGTGGCCATAAGATGAAAGGGACGGTCAACCCATCCAAGTTGATCGGCAATTGCTAGGATATCTTTAACAAATTCCTCAATAACATATGCCTTTTTATCTCTAGGTCGCGCACCTGGACAATAACCCCTCAGATCAGGCGCAACAACCCGATACCCTGCCTTAGCTAATTTTGGAAGCTGATGGTGCCATTCCCAGCTCGTTCGGGGTAAACCATGCAGACACAGTATCAATGGATCGTCTTCTGATCCATCTGACCAAGCATCAAAAGTGAATCCACGAGCTTTAATTTGGATACGGTTCATATTGTTCCTAATTTAGCATTAATTAAAATAATTATCCCAATAAACTAATTTACAAAGGAAGTGCCAAAGGCTTTTAAGGAAACCTTTCTTTTTTTTTTTTAACTCACTACCCTGTAAATCCAAAAAATTGCTTGATTCGAATCCTGCGGAACTAATACGAGTAGAAGAGCTGATCTGCGAAGCTAAATTTGATGAAGCATTGGAAATACTTGAAAATTTTGAAGTTAAAAGAACTATAACTCAAAAATATTTGTTATCAGCACTCATTCTTAAAGGTCGGATTTATTATTATATGTATCAGGGTAAAAAGGCAATACAGATAGGGGAAAGAGTTTATAAAGAAAGTCAAGAAATGGGTGATATTTGTTTAATTATAGATGCACTTCTATTGAAAGCAGATCCTAATGTTCTTAAAGATCTTGGAAGGGGAATGGATGCTGTCAAGTATGTCTTAGAAGCTGAGAAAAAATTTAAAAAAATTGAGAAGAATTCATCCTCAAATTATATGCTTAGAAAAGCATCAATCTTATCACGTAAAGCTTATATTTATTCCTTTATTGGTAATGCTAGAAAGGCTCTAAGGTTTGCAATGCAATCTTTGGAAATATGGCAAAAATTTAGTAGAAAAATCGATATAGCATACACATTTCAAACCATTTATTGGATAAATTCATTTAAAGGTGACCGTGAAGCTCAACTAGATTATGCTAAAAAATGTCTAGCGATACAAGAAGAATTAAACAATCGAGTAGGGATTGCAGCAAGTCTTTATCAAATAGAATGGACTTATAATCTTAAAGGATACTTTAATCAAGCTATAGAACTTGCGAGAAAGGTTTTAGCTATGAAAGAAACTTCAAACTTTCACAGAATTCTCCTTTTGGTTGATTTAGGGACTATTTACAAAATAAAAGGTGAATTAAATCAAGCTTTAAGATATTTATCTCAGTGTTTTGAATTAGCTGAAAAAGAAAATAATAAGGAAAATATTGGGATAAGCCTATTTCAAATTGGGGAAATTTACGAGATGAAGGGTAATGATATTAAAGCTTTAGAATATTATCAACGCAGCCTTGCTGTTATCGAAGAGATGAGACAAGTGGTTCTTACTTGCAGATCAATTAACTATTTGATTAAATTCAATATTGAAAAAGATTCTCGAAAACAAGCACAACAATATCTTGAGCGTTTAAAAACCTTTTATGATAAATATGGAAGAGATGCGAACAAAACAATCACTCATATGTATCTCAATGCAAAAGCATATTTTTTAAAAACTAGTGGTCGAACTCGTGATCGTGCTGAAGCCGAAACAATATGGAGACAAGTAGTAAATGATAAGATTTCATTTCCTTCTGAATACATTGAAGCTTTGACTAGATTATGCGATTTTCTCATAGAAGAATTGGAGATGTCCAATGATTCAGAGGTTTTGAATGAAATAAATCCATTAATTAGGCGCTTGGATAAAATAGCAAAAAAAACCCAATCACATTTATGGTTAGCTGAAACAAAATTGTTACAAGCAAAAGTTGCTCTAATTAATATGGAAATTGAGCAAGGAAAAAAACTAATGACCGAAGCTCAGCGTCTTGCTGAGTTGCACGGACTAACTAAATTAGCACAGAAGATATCCTATGAGCATGATACTTTACTTGGTCAAATAAATCAGTGGGAAACTCTTAAAAATTCTGATGCTCCTATCTCAAAAAGGATTCAATTGGCATCTATTAAAGGAACCATCAATCAATTAGAAGGACGACGTGCATTAGAAGAAATCGATTTAGAGGATGAGCAACCTACAGTTCTTTTAATCCTAGGAGAGGGAGGTTCTCTTGTCTTCTCTTATCCTTTTTCAAACGAGTGGAAGATTGATGAAGATATCTTCAGTAGTTTTTTATCAGCCTTTACATCCTTTAGCACTGAATTTTTTTCCAAAGGGCTCGATCGTGCCAAACTTGGTGATGAAATGATGCTAATGGAATCAATAGGCTCTTTTTCATTTTGCTATTTGTTTAGGGGACAGACCTATCTTGCTAAACAAAAACTTACAAAATTTATAGAGGAGGTACAAGACGATAAGACGTTATGGCAGAGTCTCGAAAAACATTATAAGAATGGTCAGATCCTAGAATTAAATGAAAGTCCTCAGCTGGAATCACTAATTACTAAAATTTTTATGGTAAAATCCAAAAAAAAAGAAAAAGATTCAGATGAAGTAAACAATAAATAATTTTAATTGTTTTTTATTTTATATTCATTCGAAGATGGTTAAGTATGAGCAAAATAAAATTTGGAGTCACGATAAATGCTTCACCAGACATGTTATACAGATCTGATTATGATTCAATAAGAAAGTTAGCGTTGGAATGTGAAAGGTTAGGTTACGACTCTCTTTGGGCCATGGATCACCTTATGTGGGGTCCTTTTAATAAGGGAAGCGTTTTCGACGCATGGACACTACTTTCTGCCTTAGCAGTAGAAACAAAATCAATCAAAATCGGACCTTTAGTAGGGTGTAATTCTTTTAGGAGCCCATCACTAACAGCTAAAATTGCAGCCACAGTTGATATTATATCTAAGGGAAGATTAATATTTGCTTATGGTGCCGGTTGGAAGGAGGATGAATATAAAGCTTATGGATTTCCATTTAGAGATCCAGTCACAAGATTGAAACAAATGAGAGAGGGGATAACTCTAATAAAAAAACTCTGGACAGAAGAAAAAACGAATTTCAAGGGAGAATTTTATGAAGTAAAAGATGCAATTGGTAATCCAAAGCCACTACAAAAACCACATCCTCCCATCATGATTGGGGGTGGAGGAGAAAAGTATACACTAAAGGTCGCTGCGGAAATTGGAGACATCTGGGACAGATGGGGCGCTTCAATTGAAGAATATAAAAGAAAAGTCCAAATTCTGCAAAAACACTGTGATACACTGGGACGGAAATTTGAAGATCTCGAATTATCCTGGAGTGGTAATTTTGTGATTGGAAGGAATAAAATGGATTTAAATAAGAAAATTGGTAGTTTTGGCGTAGGAGGGGGTATTTATTGTACGTATGAAAATTGTATCGATGTGTTACAAGAGTTTATTGACTTGGGCTGTAAACAATTCATTTTTGTCATAACTGGTTTCAAGGATGAAAAAGAGACTTTTATGAAGGAAATAGCCTCATCATTTTAAATAAAAAGAGAAAAGTTATATAAAAATAAGAAGTTAAATCTTTACTAATTTCTGTTCACGTTTTTCATATGAGCATAAATGAGATAAACCCCACTTTTTTGCTTTATTTATAAATTCCTCGAACATATATCCAATATATTCTGGTCTATGGGCATCAGAACCAAGAATTAAAGCAATATCTCTTTTAATCATTTCTTTAACAATGTCATCAGCTGGAAATTGACTACCGACATTTTTAAGAGTTCCTGAGGTATTAATCTCAATAGCCATTCCCTTATTTTTAATCCTATCTAATAAATCTAAAAGCTTTTGCCATGTAGTTTCCGAATATTTAGGAACATTAGGGCGCAAAAGAACACGATGGTTATCAAAGTGAGCAATTACATCAAAAAAATCTGTATCTACCAGTTTATATAACTTGTTTATATACTCTAAATTAATTTTGTCGATACTATATTTTTCGAGGGCGTCAGAACTTTCACGCGGATCCAATATAATTATAGGAGAATCATGCCATTTTATGTCATGGATTGCAGCAAGTAAATAATCAATATCATCCATAAACGGTTCAAGAACCTTTTTTTGACGAGTTAAAGCTCTTCCTGGAGTAGCAAAATTAATTTCAGTCGATATTAGGATTTTTATTTTATCTTTATATTTTTCTCTCAGACTTTTTATTTCTTCAATATAATTAGAGAATTCATTAACTTCCATTGAGGCTCTTTTGATTACGTCTTCTAATTGCGGGTCGTCTATTATCACACCTAGTGGAAAATGATCTGTGATACCAATTTCTTTAAGGTTCTTTTCAATTGCAACTTTAACGTAGTCTTCAATCTCACCTCTGGCATGTCCACAACGTCTATTATGACTATGATAATCCATTAGTTTCATTATTTAGACCGTAATTAGAATTTTTAGTTACTCACATAAATATTATCTTTCAGAAAAAAGTTATTATTGATCTTTAAAATATTAGTTCAAAGAAATAGGAAAGTAAATACTTATTTGAATAATATCTAATCTATTTTATTTTTTAGAAGCGCGTTTAACCATACGCAATGCAAGTTCTTCGAAAGCTTCTTCAACTTTTTCCCCAGTTTTGGCTGAAGTTTCGATGTAAATGCTATTTTTACTTTCTGCATAATCTTTTACAATATCTTTATCAATTGAACGGTTTATTTCTTCTATTAAGTCTACCTTATTCCCTGTAATAATAAAGGGGATGTTTTCTTCTAATATTTCAAACATTTCCGAAAGCCATCCTTCAATCGCTTCATATGTTTTAAGCTGAGTAAGATCAAAAATAACTAAGGCTCCATTAGCACCTTGATAAAATTCTTTACGCAGAGATTTAAACTTTTCTTGACCTGCTATATCCGATATTACGAGTTTAATCTTTTTCTTCGAATCTATAGTTATTTCTTTTGTTAAATAATTAATACCTATTGTTGTTATGTAATCCTGAGAAAATTGATTTTTTACATATCTATAAAAAATGCTAGTTTTTCCTACGTTTGGAGCACCAATTAAAAGTACTTTAAAAGTATAATATTTCATTAAAAACACATTTAAATAAATTTTTGTTAATATTGGTTTATATTCTTCTTGTTTTTAAATATTTTCTTATAAATTATATGAGATCAACTAAATAGGCGGGGATTTGACTCGATTTATTCTCTTTAGACTATAATTCAATTATTCTATATATATAGAATCTATAATTTTATAACAGAATATTTTTTTAGCTTATTAAAAGAAAGATTAAATAACTGTTCTTATTTGTGTTGTCTATGAGAAAGTCAAGAAAAAATATTCTTTTTTTAATGTTAGTTTTTGCTGTTTTTGCTTTTCAACTTCCTGTTTTATTAGATTTTAGTGTAAAAAGTAATTATAATACAGCCTCACGCCAAGGAGATGTGATCAATATGGAATATTCAAGTTCTCCTCTTTCTAATAGTATGAGATCAAGCGATACAGTTTTGGGGTCAACTTTAGATAATGGATTTTCAATTTTTGATAATAATCTTAAACAATTCTTAACTAATTTCTCATTATACTCCCTAACTGATACGAATGATGTTAAAATTATTGTTCTCTTTAATGAGGATCTACCTCCGATATTAAGAGAAGAAATTTTAAATTCAGTTTTCAATAATTTCACGATTATTACTCATTATGAACTTATTTCAGGAACATATCTCAAATTAAATCCAATGGAGTTATTATTGAATGAAAATAATTTAGAAGAAATCAAACATATTCAAAGAATTTATAAATCAGAGACTTTTAAAAACCCTTATATTATAGACAATAGCGCCCAATTAAGTGCTTTAAACGATGATTTTTATCCTAATTGGTGGCTATCCGCAATAAGCGCAGAGGGAATAGCTTATGATGGATCAGGTGTAAGAGTTGCTGTAATAGATACAGGAATTTATGATCATCCAGCATTGAATATTGTAGCTAATCGTAATTTTGTTTCTGATGAAGATCCATCAGATTATAATGATGATGTGGGACATGGTACTCATGTTGCTGGAATTATCGGCGGTGATGGAACTGGTTCCGATGGGAAATATCGTGGTGTTGCTACTGGTGTTTCCCTAATTAATGCTAGAGCAGGAAATAATAGTGGTTTAGAAGAAGGTGATATCATTAATGCTATTGAATGGAGTTCTAAACCTATTGGTTTAGGAGGGGCTGGTGCTGATATAATATCAATGAGTTTTGGTGGGGGTTATCCATACATTTCTGATTTAATAACTCAAGAAATAACAGAGGTTCAGGAAACCTATGGTGTTATTTTTGTAGCGTCAGCAGGGAATGATGGTCCAAATTATTTTACAGGTTCAACACCTGCTTCTGGTATAGATGTTATATCTGTTGGAGCAACAGATCAAAATGATGACCTTGCATATTTCAGTAGTTGGGGACCCACATTTGGATATCTAGGATATCCTGATGTTGTAGCTCCAGGAGTTAATATTATTTCAACAGATGCAGAGGACTCAACGATTTCAAAAGAAGAACGTTATATCGACAATTATTTTGATTTTTCTGGTAATGCTGATTATATACCATTAAGTGGAACAAGTATGTCTGCTCCTATGGTATCTGGGGCTTTAGCAATTTTAAAAGATGCGTACCCTAACTTAACACCAGAAACTGCAAGAATTGCTCTTATAGACGGTGCCAAGAAACTATCTAGAGATGTGGATGACGATTTTCTCAAATCTGGTGTAGGATTAATAAATCTAACCGCATCATTAAATTATTTGAATAGTATTTCTCCAGACTATAATGATACTGCTAAAGTTTTTCCTAATGATTTACCTATAAAACCATTTGATTTATTACATTTTCCTGGAGACCATCAAAAATTCAATTTAACTGTACTCTCTGGTAAAGATAATGATTTTATCATAGAATTACCGAATAACATTCAAGGAGTGTCGATTACGATTGATAAGGACAGTCTTAATTTTACAACTGCTGGAATTGATTTTATAGAAATAGATATAAAAATTAATGCCGATGCCCTCCCAGGAATTAGGGATATAGAGCTTAACTTAACCTCGGGAGGACAGGTATATGATGTGGTTAAGATATTTTTAAATATTAGATTGCCAGAATATAGCATACTGATGGATTCATATCATGGTTTAAATGATTGGTTTCCAGAATTCTCCTTTAGTCAAATGGGTTTTTATGAGGCTATGAATCATATCTCTGCTCTCAATATTTCAATTGATTATAAAATGGAATATTGGTCCCCAGATTATGATAAAGATACAGATAATTCGATTTTAACAGAAGAAAGACTAGCACAGTATGATTTAGTTGTACTTCAAGCACCTATATTACCTTACAGTCCATATGAGATTACAAATTTAAAGAATTATTTTGATAGTGAGGGAAATATTTTATTCTTAGGAACTCGTTATCAGGATATGGTAATTGAAAACATTAATGACTTATTTACAGCACTTGAAGTAGATCTTCAAATTAATGAAGAAAATATGATCGATGATAACTGGTTTGGAATAGGGGTAAGTGTGGATTCTCAAAGTGTTCAAGATTTCAATGATCCAATCATTTTTAATGAGGTTAATAAATTTCTTTGGTTAAAAGGTAGTAGTTTTACAATCTCAAATAATGGTGAATCGATTGCTAGTATAGATAATAAAACGGTTGTTGCCAAGTATAATGGTTCTTCCTATGGTAAAGGACGATTTTTAGCTTTTGGAGATTTATATTGGATGTATGATGAATTTGAATCAGAAACTTATAGTCACGATCATGCTAATTTATTGAAAAATATTTTAGATTTTCTTTTACCTCAAGATGATAGTTCGATTAATATTAAGGTAGATTCTGAATATACATCAAATTCTCAGGTTAATCTTTCAATATATCTAAAAAATCAAACTTTAGAATCTCCAATAACTAGTGCTGATTATGATTCATTAGAAGTTATAATAAAAAATGATTCCTATACAAATTCAATTGATTTAAATGCGGTGTATAATAGTAGTGGTATATATCTAAACAACACTTATAATCTTCCGTCACCAAGTTATAATCCTTATTCAGTTATAGTCAACCTAACTGTTGGATCAATAAATTATAGTAAGACGACCAAGATACTTTATTTTGACCAGTCTAAGGTCCCAATTATCAATAGTTTAACGGCAAGCGATACCAGTATAACGAGAGCCATTAGTGAGTCTAATATTCTAAATGCTGAACTCGATAGTTCTGCATATGGGAGTTTTGATGGATTTTTATCAATCTATTCTTACTCGTTCTTTAATTCAAAACAATCAATCAATAAAGCATTAACATTCAACCATTTTGCTTCTAACAATTATAGAAACATTTTTGACCCAGAAATAAATGATCCTTCTGGTTATGCTATTTTTTATATTACTCCCTCAAATGAGAATTATACTATCCCAAATTCACCAAGAATTTCATTTCAAATCATAAATAATCCCCCAGAAATATTGAAAACAACATCAAGCTTCAATATTGATGGTAGTGGGGAAATTATTTTCGATGACATAGAAACAGATGAAGGGACTTTAGTGTATAATGCTTTTAAAGGAAGTACAATTGACTTCACAGTAGATGTTAAAGATTCAGTTAATTATGAGGATGATAATTCCACCATGAAGATCTTTATAAACTTGATTATTGCTTCTGTAACTGACGATAATTACATTATACTTATCCTTCCATCTTCATTTATAGTTGATGAATTATCTTATGATGCTCTTACTGATACACACGAGGGTTCCTTTACGATTCCAAATTCTATGGATTATAATTCAATTGAAGGAATTAAAACAGTGTCTACAGCCTCGGATTTTGATTTTTCAACTAAAGATGGATATTTAGGTATTTTATACATCACTGTTTATGATACTGAAGGAGAATTCGATGATTTTGTTATTATTTTAGTTATAAATGAAAGATTGTTGGATTATTCCATGATAATGGTCATAGTAATCGGAGTGATTGCCCTTATAGGAGTAGTTAGTATGTCAATTTATTTTGTGCGAAGAAGAAAATATACCAGATATACTACTTTTGAACCTAAGTATCAGGATTATTATTATCAACCCTCAGATGTTAGGGATGACGATGGATATATTACACCTGAACCAATAGCCTCATTAGGAGAATCATTTTTCTGTCCTTTTTGCGGAGGATTTATAAACACACCTAAAAAATTCTGTCCCCACTGTGGAGAATCTCTTTCTTTTAATCAACAAGAAGAATAGAAGATCTTTAGATTTATTAATAATTTACTTTTCTTTAAGGAGAGTTAATACATTTCCATCTTCTAGACCTATATAAGCTTTTGAAGCCATATTGATAAATAATCCTGTATCAACTACTCCTGCAATTTTTAAGAAATCCATATTTAATTCACCCGGATTAGTGATTTCGCCAAAATCAACATCTATAATAAAATTACCGTTATCAGTTATTAGAGGTCCACTTTTAGATTTTGCCATTCTTAGGGATGGTTTCCCCCCCAATTTTTCTAATTTTTTCATTATTGGCAAATATGACATAGGAATAACTTCAATAGGAATTCCTTTTTTCCATTTCATACCTAATCTTTTTGAATTTTTTCTAAAATCCGCAATAATTATTAATTCTTTTGAATTAGAAGCAAGTATTTTCTCTTGGACTAGACAGCCTCCTCCACCTTTTATTAAATTTAGATCTTCATCTATCTCATCTGCACCATCAAAATCTATATCAATTTCTGGAAATTGTTCGAGAGAAACTAACTCTAAACCATTTTGTATTATTAACTGATAAGCTTGAAATGAGCTAGGGATACATTTTAAATTCATAGATTTTTCTTTATTTATTTCACCTAATCTTTGTACAGCATGCACAACAGTAGATCCACTACCAATCCCAATGATCATATTTTTTCTTATATTTTCGTCTACAGCTTTAGTGGCAGCATTTTTTTTTCCAATTTCGATCAATTCTTCAGTCATAATTGAGTTCTTTATTTTTATTTTTTTAATATATTTAGTATTCTAATAGCCAGATGGGCTGCGTTATCACCTCTATCAATACCCACACATGCAACAGGAACTCCGGGAGGCATTTGGACTATAGATAATAATGCATCTAATCCTCCTAATTTTGAACTAACAGGTACGCCAATTACGGGTTTATCTGTTTTTGAAGCTATTACTCCGGGTAGTGCTGCAGAGAGACCAGCTACAGCAATATAAATTAAAGTTTCCGATGATTTTAAATATTGGTCTAATTTGTCGGGATTTCTGTGTGCTGATATTATTTGAAGATCACATTTTACACCATTATCTTTAAGTATCTTTTCTGCTTTTTCATAAACATCTTTATCTGAAGTACTACCAGCGATTATCGAAACTAATGGATTTACACTTACATCTAAATTTGTTTTAGGCATATTGTATCTAACAATTTTATAAATAAAAATACTACTAATAATCTCATATTATTTTTAGAGGGATGCTATAAAATAGACATTTACATAAAGTTTAATACTTTTTTCGAACTTCCTAATTTGAAAATTTTAAAATTTTAATCTAAAAACGAATCATTAAAAAAAATAAGAGTGAAAGTAATGGAATTAAAAGAAGTATGGTTGATAGATTACGCTCGAACTGCATTCTCTCGTTCGAGACCGCAACAGCCTGAGAGAGATGTATTTGGTGAGATACGAGGAGATGAGCTGCTTGCTACCTTATTAATGAAACTTTTTGATGAAAAACTCGCAGATAAAGGAATAACTAGAGAAGATGTTGATGAACTTACAGTTGGATCAGCAATGGGTGTTGGCGAAAATTGGACATATGGAGGGAGAAATCCTGTATTTCTAGCGGATTTTCCAGTTAAAACATCAGCAGTTTTCCTTGATAAGCAATGTGGTAGTGCTGGAGCCGGTATGCATATGGGTATAATGGAAATAATGACTGGATTTAGTAAATGTGTATTATCCACAGGTATTGAGCATATGACACGTGTTCCTATGCAGAATAACCATATTGCTCCAAACATGCAAATAATGAATACCAAGAGTAAATGGTATCGACCAAAAATAGATTTTAGAACTACAAGTCAAATGCTTCAAACTGCTCAAAAACTTTATGAAGAGGAAATGCCAACATTCACAAAAGAGGATTTAGATAAATTCGGTGTACGATCTCATAACTTAACAGTGGAAAATACTGAAAAGGGATGGTTTAAAGGTGAAATTATCCCAATCGAAGGACACGCAGAAGGAAACAAAGAAGAAAAGATGATGGTAGATAGAGATATGGCAGCAAGAAAATCTACTTTAGAAGGTGTGGGGGCACTACGTAGACTATCAAGGCCTTTCTATTTAGAAAAGAATGGTGGAAAGGAAGGTTATGAGAAGCGAGAAGGTACTCCAGAAGGAGTAATTACTGCGGGAAATTCTTCACCTTTAAATGCAGGAGCCACAGCATGTCTTATGATGGAGGCTGAGGAGGCAAAAAAGAGAGGTCTCGAACCAATGGCGAGAATTGTTTCAATTGGTTTTGCAGGAGTAGAACCATCAGTTATGGGTAGAGGTCCTGTACCTGCAAGTAAACAAGCCTTAGAATATGCTGGTTTAAATGTTGATGATATTGCCTTTTGGGAAATAAATGAGGCATTTACTATTGTCACATTAAATTGTATGAATGCTCTAAATATTCCTGAAGAAAAGGTTAATGTTATGGGCGGTGCTACTGCTATTGGACATCCATTGGGTGCCACAATGATTAGGCTTACTGGCACACTAGCTCGAATCATAAAAGATAAAAAAGTTAAATATGGTATCGCGAATGCTTGCGTTGGTGGAGGGCAGGGCGTAGCGACTTTACTTGAAAATCTTGATGCTTAAGCCTATAATTTTAAAATTGTATTATAAATACTTCATTTTCTTTTTTTTTTGAATTTTCATTTTTCTCTAAGGTATTTCTAAACTAAAATATTGTGAATTTTAGGCTTTCTGAGTAATATTTAAATATTAATTAATAACAAATTAACTTACAAAATTATAAAAAAAGTGAAATCAAAATGCCAGTTTATAAAAGTATCCAATTAGTCGGCACTAGCGAAAAGAAAACTTAGAAGTAAGCCTTTTAAGTCTTGAACTGGGCTGATGCCGTACAAAATTGTTATGCAGAGGCGAAAAAGACTCTTCGTGGTATTAGAAACATTCAGATTATCGAGTCTGACGTCAAGGTTAAAGAAGCTTAAGGGATCCTTAACTTTAACTAAAGAAGACGTGGATAAGTTAATCTATCGAGTCAGAGTACAAGTAAATTTCCAATTAGAGAGATAATTAAAATAAACTAATTTCTATTTTTTTTCTTATTTTCTTTTATAATTTTTTCCTAAAAGCAACACATTATCAAATTAATTGTTAAATTTTATATATGACGCGTTCTATTAAGATTTTAAATCATTTAGGATTTGTTTTTCATGTTTCAGTCAGACAGTATAACAGACGTACTTACTGATCCTACAGTTATAAGATATATAATAGCGGGGATAATATTCCTTGTGGTAGTTATTATTTGCTATTCAATTCATCATAGAATGACAAAATAAAACTTCTTGCGTACAGAACTAATAAATTATACAATTAATCAACTAAGAGCATCCTATTATTCTAAAGTTTTGAGCAAATATGGTAAAGTCTCTTTATTTATAATTAAAAAATCACCATCTATTTCAAATTTATATTTCTTACACCAACCAATTAGCAAGTCAAAAAATTCTTCCTTTCCTATACTGAATAAAGATTGAATTATATCAATTCTTATTCTTTTTGAGACTTCTAGTAATGATTTTAAATGCTCAATATTTTTTTGCTGATTTGAATTATCACTGCTTTTTTTTAGATCATCTAAATTGCTTAAAATATAAGATCTTGCATTAATTGCATATAGAAATGTAGGATCTATCTCTAAGGCTTTTTCGTAATATCTTAATGCTTCCTGTAAATTCCCCTTTCTCTCGTAAACCAATCCTATATTGTAAAAACAGTAATGATAATCAGGTTTAATTCTAACTGCTTCCTCATAACATTCCTTTGCTTTTTCGAGGTCATCTAAATTAAAATTAGCGATACCTAGATTATAGTGAGCTCGATAGTTAGTAGGATCAATTTCTATAATTCTTTTAAACATATCCTTCGCTTTTTCATATTCTAAGGTATACTCATCATTAAGATAGCCTCCGTAAGTAAATAGAGTTTCTAAAAGACTCTTTTTGACATTTTCAGAATGAGGTTTATCTGCAAATAATTTCTCTAAAATTTCTAGTGCTTCTTCAAATCTTTCTTGCTTCGTTAATTCTTTTACTTTTTTAATAAGTTCTTCAATATTTTCTGTCAAAAACGTCACATTTAATATATTTTTAGTAGAAATTCAAAAGAACGGAGTTATATTTCGTGTTCATACCAAATATACTTGGATTTATTTACACCTAGTTTTAAAAATAAACTTCTTTGAGCTCTGTCTTCATCAGGACAAATAAAATAGACATTATCTATTTTTAATGTTCTTTTTACATATAACTGAATTTCACGAATGACCTTCTCTTCAATTCCTTTTTTGAAAGAATCTTCTTTTTTAGTCATAACTTGATGAATTAATACCCTATCATTTCCAAAATAATCTCGAAATAAAGTATATGTTCCAAAACCTACGATTTTTCCCTCATCTTTAGCCACAACCATTGAATTCCTATATTGGAGATCTAAAGCCCTACGATTTAGTTCTTCTTCAAATTTTTTCCAATGAGAGAAGAAATAGGATTTATTTTCAATGAAATCTTCAAAAATTTCTTTCAAAGCAGGTTTATCACTTCTCGGGTCAAATCTATCAATTATAATCACTTATTTCACCGGAGGAAATATTAATTTTGTATTTAAATGAATAATTGTATAAGATTTTTTTTCTATTCAAACTTAATGATTGTTTAATAAGAACTATTTTTTAGAACTTAATCCTTATACGAATGATAAATAATGAATAATACCAACAAAAGTCTTTCTAAAGATGAAAACAAACTCTTAATTCCAATTAAGAAATTAAGTAAGGATGTAAAAATCCCAACTATATCTAAATCTGGAGACGCTGGAGCAGATGCAAGAATACTGGGATTTAAGAAGATAATAAGAGATGGAAATAAAAAGGAATTAGAAGATATTAAAGGAAATTCTTATATATTGAAACCTCTTGAGAGAATCGGTTGTCCCCTTGGATTTGCTACAGCCATCCCCGAAGGATATTATTTTAAGGTTGTTCCTAGGAGCGGTTTGGCATTATGGGATGGATTATCTATAGTAAATTCCCCAGGGACTATTGATTCCGGTTATCGTAATGAATGGATGGCCATTGTAGTAAATCTTTCAAATAAAGAGGTTATTTTGAAAAAGGGTGAAAGAATATGCCAAATTATTTTGGGGAAACTTCATGATTATGAGTTTATCGAAACAAACGTTCTTCCAGATTCCGAAAGAGCATTAGGAGGGTTCGGATCCACCGGAAAGGAATAAAATTTTAAGATTCTGTATAAATTGGTGTATATGAAATGTCAGAATTAAATCATGCAGAAAAATTTATAATTAAAAAACTAAAAGAAAAGGGAGGAAAACTAAATTATAAGGATTTACAAACTCAATGTCAAGACGAGTTTGAAGGAGTAAGATTGATTTTAAAAAAATTAAAAGAAAAAGGAATTGTTGAATATGAGGGGATGATTCCTAGCTTTTCTGCTGAAATTGAGTTAATAAAAGATATTTAAATTTTAGTTTCTACCTTTAAATAATCTTTTAACTCTTTTTTTATCTTCTCTTTGCAATGTTTATTTCAAGTAATTTCGCATTTGTTTCCACTAATTATTTATATAAATTCTTTCTATGATCATTTGAAAAAGATTTTTAAAACTCATAATACAATTTATCAAGTGTTGATAAATGTCGATTGAATTTCATAATCCACCCTCTGCGATTTTGGCCTCTGGAACCAAATTAGGAGTTGAGCTTGGGGGTTCAAAGAGCATCTTAAGTATTGATCAATTTCATAATCTATATTCTGAAGGCTCTGTCTTTAGTGAATTAAGTTGGGGGGCATTTTACCAAGAAGAAGGATTAGAAGACCAAATAGATACTTTTGAAACGAGAGAATACGACTCTGTTCGTGAGAATCCACAGGAATTAATTAAAACTATCGTAGATAGTATATACAATATTATGAATAGCCAAAGACTCTTTTATGGTATTGCAGATTTTGAAGTTGATGCCTTTCTAAACCAAAACACCATTATTCCAGGATTAAAATTAGATTATAGAATTATTAATAAATTACTCAATGCTCATAAGAAAAGCCGAGATGAACAATTATTTCCAAAAATTTTATCTGATGCAAAAGGGACTAAAAAGATTAAATTAGAGTTCCAGGGAGCAAAAAGAGTGAATCTTCATTTAAATGGGACAAAATTAGAAGATTATGCAGATAGCTTGAGAGTTTGTAAAGGTTTCGCTACAGGAATAGTGTGTACCTCTCGTGGGGCTGCAAATCTTTACATTATGAGTGATAATATCATACTTAAAGAAGATAAAATCCCCGAACTCTACATTGATGAGGAAAACCTAAGTATCATTGATATGGGAATTGAAAGGCAGTTATTATTTCCAATTAGTTGGTTTCGAATAGATCTAGGAATAAAGTCATTAGAAACTCTGGAGTTATGGGAGGAAATTAAATCTGATCCAAAATTAGAGAAAGCATTAACATATTATGATCGCTATATAGGCAGTTTAGTCTACAAAAAATTTCAATTAATGGCTTCTACAATCGGTACAGACGTGGGTGATGATTTTGATAATTTGAATCCTGTAGAAAGAAGACAAGCACTTAAAGACATGGCAGAAGCAATAAAAAAATTAACTGATGAATATAAAAAATAGGATTTATGTGCCTTTATTTTTTTAAAATTCTCGGAGCTTTAAAGTATCCATCTTGTTTATATTTGGAATTTTTGGTAGCCTCTTCATTTGAAAGAGATTCCCAAGGTTCATCCTCTCTGAAAACATTAGATAATCCTTCAATTGGGTGAGTAGTAGGTTTAATATTACTTGTATCTAAATCATTCAATTTCTTAAAATAAGCAAGAATATCACCGAGTTGCTTCGAAAATTTTTCTTTTTCTTCCTCGGATAATTCCAATAATGCTAATTTTGATATGTGTTCAATGGTATCTTTTGAAAGTTCTTCTTTCTTTGTCATAACTCAACTCAATTAAATATAAAAATAATAGTTAATTAAGCTTAACCATTTTTTAATTTAGGCATAGATTGTATGAAAAATTTATGAGATTATTTCAAGAAAATTCTATAAAAAATAACAATAAGAATTAATTAAAATACTATTTTACATTAAATATGACTGATAATGAAAAGTTAAAAGATGAGATTCCAAGTTACGCATTTATAGCACTTGCACGACGTGGGATGGAAAAAATCTCGTTAGATCAATGTTTTTTGAATAATTGTGATAATGAGAATCCTGAACTATTAGAACCTCTTAAGAAAGAAGAATATGAAGATGATAAAAGAGAAACAAAAGAAATTTATATAAAATGCAAGAAATGTAATAGAGTATTCATTCTAAAATTAGTCACATTAAAAAGAGTAGCTAAATCTACTAAAGAAAGTAATGAAGAACCTTTATCGATGGGAATGGTCTATGCTTTAGATGAGAATAAAAATGATTTAGGACATATAGGTTACTTTTAATATAAAAAATTTTTCTCATGAATTTTAATTTTTATTTATTTGATTTAGACGGCACATTACTCAACCTTGGGGATATAGGGGCTTATGCAAATCAAATTTTAGTAAAAACTCTCAATGAATTAAGAACTCCCCAAATTCCTGATAAGGAGGAAAGATATAAATTTTGGTCTGCTGGAGATAAATACATCGAAGTACTAAATAAATGGGGTGTTTCTAAAGCTAGAGACTTTTGGGAGCATTATGACAAGATCGACTTTAAACAAAGAAAAGTCCTATTTGATCAAAAAAAAATTGCTTTATTTGATGACGTTAGATTCGTGTTGAAAAGAATTTATAATCATAAAGACGGAAAGAGACTTGGTATTGTGACTAATACTGCTAATTATGTTGTGGATTTTATATTAAAAAAGTTTAAAATCGCCCACTTTTTTCAAAATATATTTAGTATGGGAGCTAAAAATGACCAGGAGTTTGCAAAGCCTTCTCCTAGTGGAATAATCTCAATCTTAGAGAATTTTCATTACGATGGAAATGATCACAAAGCTTTAATGATTGGAGATTCAATGTCTGATATAATTGCTGCGAAAAAAGCGAATATTTTTGCATGTCTAATAAAAAGGGAAAAAAAGAGATTTGAAAAAGGTTTCAATGCCTGGAAATTTCAACCAGATTATATTATAGACCGGTTGGATGAAGTTCTCGAGTTATAATCCAAAAATATTATATATTCAAACAGCTTCTTATATAATATTGAAAATCTTAAGAGAATAGAAGATATGCCGACAAATTTAGGAGAAGAAGATATTTTAAGGAAAAAAGTTTGGAGAATAATAAATTTAATCCAAGCGAATCAATTGTTTGTTCATCATAGAGAATTGAATATCAAACATTTTTCTGAAGGGAGTAAAAAAATGCAATCAAAAATTCTCCCAGAAATACTGACTTTATGTATATTAAATGCTTTAGTTCCTAATTCAGCCATGCTCTTAATAGGTGGTCATGGAGGAGGTAAGACTACCTTAGTAAAACTTTTAGGAAGAATGATCACCGCAACTTCCCTCAATGAAATAGAAAATTCGATAATTAGAGGACATCCTCAATTAACTGAAGAAAAGCTCATAGGAACCCTAAAATTAGGCAAATTGATGAAGGAAGGTGAAGAAGAAGTAGTTTGGAGACAATTTGTTACAAATTTTTGGAAGATTATCGATGAGGTTAATCGTTTAACTCCCTATGCTCAAGACATACTATTATCTCTCCTTGCTGAGGGCACTGTTAAGTATTATGATTCTATTACAACTATTAATAAATTTTGCTTATTTGCTACAATTAATCCTAACGATGTCGGAACATTTGATTTATCTCAACCATTCTTAGACAGATTTGGTATTTCAGTTCCAATTGCTATGCCTGCTAGTCATGACTTACAACTGATTTTAGCAGGGAAAGATGAAAAATATAGTGGACGAGATGAATTAATTGAGGTTCCAAAGATCCTGACTATAGATGAATTGATGGAGATTTGGTACTATATTAATAAAATCAGTTTTCCTAATGAAGTAAACAACTACATCCATGCTATAATTAGAGAGTTTACATTATGTTCTAGAATTGATAAAGGAAATACTGAAGATATAAAACCCAGTACTGGTTTATGTTCAGGGTGCCATTTTAACACAGCTCAAAACGTTTGCAATAAAATAGATTCAATCCTAAGTGTAAGGGTCGCAAAAGATTTATTAAGATACTCTAAAGCCTTAGCATGGTTATTGGGAATCGGTAAAATTGATGTCAATATTGTAAATACAATTGCCCCGTATGTAATTTCCCATCGGGCTGTTTATGTTAAAAGAGAATTAGATAAATCTCCCTATTTTGGCAATAAATACCAATTTTCCGAGAACCTTTTGAATTCAATTCAAAAACGATTTAAAAACCGCCAAACATGTTATGAAATTGCTGAACGCTTTCGAGAAGGAAATTCAAAAGAAAATGACTTAGAAGAGTTAAAAAAATTTGAAAA
Organism: Promethearchaeia archaeon; assembly: GCA_029856445.1. Taxonomy (GTDB): domain Archaea; phylum Asgardarchaeota; class Lokiarchaeia; order Sigyniarchaeales; family SOKP01; genus Loki-b32. Next base: position 2,213 of record JAHQWY010000012.1, on the reverse strand, counting down.
AAATGATTTAATAGTGAAATTCGATTTAATCCCGTTTGTAAGTTCAGTCAATAATAAAAAATACCCTCCTTTGGCTCAACAGATAAAAAATGCTGCTAAAAAAGGGGATTTAGAAAAACTAGCAGATATAAGAAATGAATTATTGGAAGAAATTGATTTTCCAAATAGGGGAGATCTAATCGAGTGGTGTAATCTTGAGTTGTATAAACAAACTGTTACAGATTACATAATTAAATTTTCCTATTGGAAAGATGTTTGGGCAGATATAGCTACTGAATTTCCAAATTTAGATCAACCTTTTAGGGAAGCGTTTAGTCAGCGGCAGACTAAACAAATCCGTACTGAAGATCTTTTAATTGAAATTAATGTCACTGGAACTAATGAAGATTCCTTAGTAAATATTCAAATTTCTGGAGGATCGGAAGCTCTGAAATTAAGATCATTAATGGATAATCTAAACTATATTAAAAAACAAGAGTAAATATCAATATTTAAAAGCAAAAAATTTCAACATTATATGAACTGAGAATATTTTTCCCTATAGGATGGACTGGGAAATTTATTTATTTATATATAAGAATGATTATTTTAATTAAAAAGAACTTAAAAACAAATTAGATAAGAGATTTGAGTACTAAAAGTAGAGATTTAAATATAAAAGAGAATTCAATCAAAAAACTGGCTAAAATCGCATTTAATAAAGCACTAGCGGAATTTTATTATCCTCCATTAAATGAGCCTAATTTTGTATTTGATTATACTCACTCAGAAGGATTTTATATAGATCCTGAAAATCAATGGGAAATAACGATGAATCTTGCTAGTACCCCATTGTTTAAGGATGATCAGGAATATATTGACTACTTTCATATAGTCTCTCTCCACGAAGTTTCTCATTACCAGATTATTCCCTATGATGGTTTAACAAATGCTAAATTACTTCGAGCAGCAATGGAGTATATTAATCAAAATTATGCACCGATAGTTGTAAATGTATTTGCTGATCTTATTATTGATTATAAGCTCTATAAAAAATACCCAGAGTTGATAACTTGGGAGGTAGAAACAACTTACAATCATATTAAAAATAAGGGTAAAGTAAGTGATTTTTCAAAATTCCTTTTCCGAACTTATGAAAAAATGTGGAATATAGACATTATAAAAGATGAAACGCTCAAAGAAATGGATCCTTTGACAGATAAAGTTACCAAAATTATGCTTAAAGATTTTGAAGATGAATCGACATGGGAGAAAAAAGTATCTAATGTCGCAAGGTATTTGAACAATCTAATCCAAGATACATTCGCACTGATTGGTAAAAATACAAAATGTGACAAAGGAAAAGAAAAAAGAAAAAGTCCTGGAGGAGCATATATAGAGATTCCAAAAGACATTTTAGAAGTTATGGATAATCCTCTGGAGAGTAAAAATTCTGATAAATTGAAAGAAAATGAAGATGCATTAAGACAAAAAGCTGAAGAATTTGCTAAAAATATCCCATATTCTGAGTTTGGTGGACCTGCAAGACAAGCTGGAATTTTATTAGATGGACTCCCTTTAGCTACGTGGTATAGAGGATTAGCAAAGGACCTAATTGAGATTAGAATAGTTGAAGAAAAACCAAGTGGACAGTTACCAGTCTATCCTGAAGTATGGCGTATAGGAGATCCAATAGAAGATTTAGATGTAGTTCAGACATTATTAAACAGCCCAATTATAATTCCTAATCTTACTACGAGAAAATGGGCATTTAAGGAAGGACCAGGTCACCATGTAGAAAAACAACTCCCAGATTTATTAATCGTGCTGGATTCTTCTGGTTCTATGAAATGGAATTACACTTCAAGAATAGAAAGAGGGAGAGGACAATATCATGTAGCACTTATCGCTGCATTTGCCGCTCTTCATCATGCAGCCAGTAAGGGGGCAAAATTCAGTATTATAAATTTCTCAAATGTTGCTGATATTTGCCTGTGGACTTCAGATTTTAAAAAAGCTGAACGCGTCTTATTAAAATACCAAGGAGGTGGTACAGTTTTGCCAATAAAAGAAATTGTTCAGCAGTGTGATAGAGCAGAGAGAAAAACCCTTATCTTTATTATTACGGATTTTGGGATCTATAATTGGAGTAAGTCAAAGAAAATTATGATTGATCTAGCTCAAACTGGTCATAAAATTGTAGGATTTTTCATAGGAGCATCAAAAATACCAAA
>JAHQWY010000179.1 GCA_029856445.1 Promethearchaeia archaeon | reverse complement strand
ACATATAATCATTGCAGGAGAATCCGCTGGAGGTAATCTAACCTTAGCTACTCTTCTAAAACTAAGAGATTTGGGAATTGATTTGCCTGCTGGAGCATTCTGTCTCTCACCAGCAACCGATTTCACTTTTTCAGACGATTCCTTCTTTAAAAATGCAGCAACCGATCCTGGATTGGCTGAAGTCGGAATATTTTGGTGGTTCGTTGCCTATCTTGCTGGAGAGGATCCTCGCAATCCCTATATCTCACCATTGTTCGGAGATTTGAGCGGATTACCTCCTATATTGATCCAAGCTAGTTCATGTGAAATGCTGTATAGCGATGCTTTCCGTTTTGTGGAAAAAGCTAAGAATGTGGGAGTAAATGCGATTTTACAGGCATGGGACGAAATGCCGCATGTATTTCAAGGGACTAGATTTGAACTTCTGCCGGAAGCTGAAGAGGCGATAAATAAAATAGCCAAATTCACGAACCAAATATTTGAATATTGAGATTTCCCAGTCCAAAGTTCTACCAAATTTTATTAATATTACTTAATCTCTTCAATTAATTTTTTTGATCTCTTCAAATCCTCTCCCACTTCAGGATCAGTTTATTTTAGGAAGTAACATTGTTTAGAAAAGATTAATATAGGTAGTAATAATTTTAAAAAAAAAAATAAAATGTGAAAAAAATGCCAAAATTATCAGATCCGATTACAATTCGGAATATGGAAGTAAAAAATCGTGTTGGTTATCCTCCAATGATGTCAAGTTCTTCAGACGGTCAAGGTAGACCGACAGAGGGTAATATTCTGGTATATGAACAAAAAGCTAAAGGTGGAACTGGAATACTAACATATGAAGCCACAACTATAGATCCTCAAGCACCTATTGGAGGAACACAACCAAATATCGGAAGAAAGGAAAATATCCCCGCATTTCAACAATTAACTAATCGTGTTCATAAATATGGAGCAAAAATTGGCGTTCAGATTGTACATGGTGGAATTCTTGGTTTTATGGGCGTACCATGGGGATTCAAGAGAATATTCGCACCATCCAGAGTGAATGAAGCAACAGCAGCTTCTGCTTATCATGCGTTATATCCTGATTGGCCTCAATATATAAAAGATAATGATATACAAATCGTTCCTTTAACTAAAGACATGATAATTATGATAGAAGATCAAATGGGTCAAGCAGCTGGGAATGCAATTCAAGCAGGATTCGATTATGTTGAAGTACATAGTACACATGGGACATTATATCATGATTTTATCTCACCATTCTACAATCAACGCACTGATGAATATGGTGGACCTCTAGAAAACAAATTTCGTTTTGCTAAAGAGACAATTGGAAAAATGAGAAAAGCAATGGGGGATGATCCTCCGATTATCTTTAGAATTTCAGGTGATAGCCTAACTAAAGAAGGGATTCAACTTGAAGATGCTATAAAGAATGCTCAAATGTATGAAAAACTTGGGGTAGATTGTATAGATGTGAGTATGGGGATAAATGTAAGAACACCTCAAGGAATTACGCCCCCCTCTTATATTCCTCAAGGAGGATTTATATATCTAGCTGCTGCTGTTAAAGAGGTTGTCGATGTCCCAGTAATAGGTGTAGGAAGAATTACAAGTTTAAAAATGGCTGATCATTTTGTCCAACAAGGTAAAGCTGATATAATTTACTTAGGTAGACAATTAATTTGCGATCCTGATTCAGCCAATAAATACTTCAATGGTCAAATAGAAGATATTAAAACGTGTTTTGCTTGTACTGCTGCATGTGGTGCTGGAGTGTGCGTATATGATCCTTATACTGGACCTTTTCAAAAAGACATAATACCTACTAATAACCCCAAAAAGATTTTAATCTTAGGTGGAGGAATTGCTGGGATGGAAGCAGCTCGGATATGTGTAACTCGAGGACATTCCATCGAGCTCTATGAAAAATCGGATAAACTAGGAGGATTAATGCATACATTAGCTGCCGAATATAAAAAAGAAGAATATATGAGTTTACCAAACTGGATCCAACTTCAACTAAAAAAACTCAAAGTAACCATTCATCTGAATAAGGAATTAAGTAAAGAGGATATTGTTTCTCTCAATCCTGATGTGTTAGTATTCGCAATTGGTACTACAGCTACAGTTCCAGTGAAGTATAAAGAAAGAGCAAACGTACTAACACAAGATGAAGCAATTCTTAAGAGTAAACCATTAGGTAAAAACATTGTTATCTGGGGGCTAGATACATACTGGCGTGGCGGAGTGGAAACAGCAATAACTTTATTGGAACAAGGCTATAATGTTAAAGCTATTATTGGTCAAGATGATGTTATGGCTAGATCAATCAGAGGGCTTTCTGGCAGGTACTTGTGGATATATGAATACTTTAAAGAGAAAAAGGTACCATTAATTTACAAATCAAAACTAGAAGATGTAACCGATTCTGGAGTAAAATATATAGATAGTAAAGGAGAAATACAATTTATGAAAGCAGACAGTCTAGTTTTTTGCGGATCACGAATTACTCAGAAAAATGCTTTAGAAAAGGAATTTAAAGGTATAATTCCTAAAATTGTATTCATTGGTGACTGTAATCAACCTCGAGATATCCGAGAAGCAATGAAAGATGCTCACGATTTTGCTCGAGATATTTAATTATTTTTTTTCCCAATCTTTGTTCTAAATATAGAAAAAGGTTAAAGAATAGGAACTTTTTTAAGGGAAATTCATTAATATCACTATAGAAATACATAAAGCATAAGCTTTTCAAAAAAAAATCCATTTAGTTGATTATGACAATCCTATACATTCCTTTGTACTATTCAAATCTCCAGCTAGTTGTTCCTAAAGATGAGGAAATCCTATTTAGTGCGTTCTATAAGGTATTATTTAAGGAGAACATGATAGACCCTTTTAAAGCAAATAAAAAATGGGATACACATGTATTGTTTACAAATAAAGGATTTTATTGCGGAGAATATCAAAGAAAAAGACAACCTAAAGTTAAATTTATTAGTTGGGGTCGGGTAAAAAAAATCAAAAAGAAATCTCTTGTGCTTTCAAATTATACCTTTAAAATGAAGAGAGAACCAAATTTTGAAAGTATAAAAGATTTTAGAAAAAGAAAAAACGAGTTCTTAGAGAAAATCCAGCCAATTATGAATGAAGGAATTAAACACCATTTTGCCGAATTTTCAGAATTAACGACTTTCTCTGAAAGAGAAAGAACTAGACCAACTAAAGTATTCGGGGATAAAGATGTTGTTAAGTTCAGAAGAATGATGGAATTCATGGAACTCCAAAGACGTAAAAGTAGAGAGGATAAGATTAGTCATGGAACTATCTATAAAGACATGAGGAAGAAAAGAATGAAAAATAAAGTAAACATGCAAGTCTTCGATCTCATTATTGCCAGTTTTACCCTTCCTCTTCTTTTTCCTAGTATATACTTATATGCATCCAAAGAACTAGTAGGATTTGCTAATTCTATGTTGACAGTATCTATAATTATTTTAGTAACAATTGGTTTCCATCGCTATTGGATTAGGAAAAGTAGTTTTACTTTACACAAACTAGCAGTGCCACTAGCCCAAGCTAAAACTAAAACTGCAAAAGGATTTCTCGAGATTTTTTCAGATTTAACTAAGAATTATGATGGAGCACAGGTATTTAAATTAATGGATTTGGGCTCAAAGGCTTACATGGAAAGGGAATTTGAAAAGTGCGCCAGCATCTTCAAACAAATCTTAAAATTTAATACTCAAATTAATATGAATTGGTATATGTTATTAGAGAGTTTATACTATTTATCAAGATGGGATGAAATGGTGTCAGTTGGAGAAGAGGCTATTAAATTACATCCACACTTCGGACCTCTTTACCATTGGATTGCTGATGCTTATAAACAATTGGGAAAGAAGGATAAAGCTCAAGATTATTATTTGAAAGGAATTGAAGAGTTAAATAAAGTAATTAAAGACGACCCAAATGATGATAATAATTTAAATTCTTTAGGTTACTGCTATTTAGGGATGGATGATTATGAAAACGCTCTCGAATGTTACAAGAAAGCAGTCAAGATTCAACCAAATAGCGAACATCACTTGCATAGCCTTGGTCAAACGTATATGAAGATGGGATCTTATGACAAAGCAATTAAAGAACTCGAAAAATCTTTAAAATACAATCCTAAGCACAGTTATGCTTGGTTTGATCTTGGATTAATATATGAAGACCAAAACCAAGTAGAAAAAGCTATAGAGTGTTTTGAAAAAGCTGTTGAATATTACCCTCAATGGGTTAAAATTCGAGAAAAATTAATCTCACTGAAACCTGACTCACCCGTATTAATCAAAAAAACTCAAGAAGTTAGGGAAAAAGCTGCTGGAGATTACCTCTATGATTCATTACATACTCGAGGGAGGGAAGACAAGGTAAAAAAGAGGGAAATTTTTTTAAATCGTCTTCTAACCATGAATGAAATGCAACTTATTTCCTTTCTCACGTCAGATATCATGATTTATGAGAGAAGATTTAAGCAACTTAATAGGAATAAATTTATTCCAGCTTATGCAATTGATCTCCTTAATATACAAAAAGAATATAAAGTACAACTTCTAAAAAATCTAAAAGAATATCCTAATTATATTTCTGAGTTCAGAACTACTATTAAGAACGATATTGAATTTTTTAAGATGCTTAGTGAGAGAAAGGGAAAATCTAAGGAAAAACATCTTGTAACCGTTTTTAATCTATTATTAGAAATGCCCTACGTTCAATTAGTCAAGTATTTTAAAGAAGAGGTCATCATAAAACATCAAATGATTAAACTTAAACCCATGGATGAAAAGGAGTTTGAAATGAGAAATCTTGCACTTAATTATGTCAAGGAAACTCTAGAGAATCTTGAAAAAAACCGTGCAAATATTCAAGGTTTTCGAAAAGAAATAAGAAGCGGTTTGGATGACCTAACAAATGGTATAATTTCTGTTTTTAGTGATAAATTATATTATCTATTTTAAAAGATTTCAAAATCCATGTTTTTTCTAACCCAAATTATTAAATTATGAGTATTATGTTTTTACTTTCTACGAAAATTTATAACTCTACTCATTATGCTCTATAAATTATAAAATATAATACTTAAAGGGGATTATTTATCTAAAAATGACAAACAAATATAAAACCGACGCAAACTTATGAAAATAAATAAAAAAGAGTTATTAAAATGACAGGACAAGAACCAGATCGTTTTTTTTATAATGATGAGAAATTCGAGCTTGTAGGAATTAAGGGTAAAGGATTACTCGTACCAAGTGATATTGGAATAGAAACATATATGAGTGCCACTAGTTGTCGGAGAGGATATATAATGAGGTATAAAATCGTCGAAAGGCAATTGATATTAGATGGTTTTTGGTTTAATTCAAAATCTGAGGATCTCCCCGAAATAAATGGTATTAAACCCGTTAATTTATCAGAAGAAACAGCAGAGGAGGGGGATTATTTTCATAATATGTTTAAATTCGAATATAGAAATTTACAGAAACAATTACCTTTTAAGGGCAGTATCATAATAGCAAGAGATTTAATAAGATCAAAATATGTTCACATGGGATTTCAAAAATCGACAGCATATAAAACTGTTTTAAAGTTTGAATTTAAAGACGGAATAATTGTCGATGTGGAAGATCAATCGGAAGAATCCAAAAGATACAGGAGAAAAGGAAAACGGAAAAAATAATGAAGCAAAAAACCTGGTTTAATATTTAAATATACGGGTGAAAATTAGAATTTAACCAGTCGATTGACAAGCAGATCTTTGAAAGCTTGAACATCTTTCCAAGAAGTTGCGCATCGTATACTATTCCCATTCTCACTTATTTTGGTCATTCCTTCATCAGTGACTTCAATCTTTAAATCTTCAATTTTGAGTAACTCTTCAGAGAAACCGAGATATATTGCCACCGTATCAAATAGGATCGAAGTTTTCTTATCTTGGGTGATCAATTCGGTTAAATCATTTTTCTTAGCCCATATCTCAAAATTTTCCTTGATTGAGTTGACAATTGTATTATCACAATTCATAATACGTTCGAAATGTTTACCCGATAACACTATATTTCCACATGTATCCAAGGGAGTGATGGTTTTCTCCCATGGTGCATGAAATACTTCCCTAGCCGATTGAATATCATGTCTCACGTTATATTCGGGGTATGGAGAAGGTGCACCTCGGTATCCCATTCGAATGCTTCCATGCATTCCTACAAATCGAGCATTCTCTGTGATATTAGGATTCATTTTGAGAGAACCTGCCACGGTTCCTAAAGGTCCGATAGCGATGAGCGTTATAGGGTCAGAAGATTCCATTATCGTTGAGCAAAGTGCCTCCATGCCGTTTTCATACACAGTTCCAGAGTAATCGGATAATTCATAATCTTTAATCCAACTATACTGTTTTCCCTCTTTACGATTTTCTGAAGGACCAATCCCTATAGGAATATCCGTGCGCCTAGCAATCTCGAGAAATTTAGCTATAAGCTTGGCTTTTATCACAGTATCGTCTGTTGCAGTTGTAATTAATTTAACATCGAATTCGGGACACTTCAATAAAAAGCCCAAAGCCCACGTGTCATCAATATCCCCCCCTATATCGGTGTCCAGAATTACTGGAATTTTTTTATTGCTTAAATTTCTCACCGCAACTTGTTTTTCTTTTCATGATTAATAATAAATGTTAGATTTAATAGAATGTATTAAAAATTAAAAATTAATTGGTAATAATGGTTAAGCGCGAAAATCAATATACATACATCTAATTGAATCTATAGGAAATGTTAATCCTTTCGTTTAGGATTAAGTAATAAGATATTCTCTATAAAGAATAAAAAAAAAAGAAAAAAAATTGTTGATGTATATTGAATTATTTCTTTCTTAGGAGAGCACAGTTAAGAAGTTGGAGATAAAATTGCTTGTCTCTTCCTTCCAATTGTTCTGTAGAGCGACTTCCTTCCAGAGTTCTGCATTTTCTCCACCAGTTCGAATTGGAAGACATTTCTCGACTATTTCAATTTGGGGAAGGGCATCAGAGATTAAATTCTTGATAGCATCACATACAATATCGCCAGTGTAGCAGTTAAAAACAGCTGCCTTATGGATAGTTGATGTCTGTCCAAGTTTTCCTAATTTTTTTATATATTTCCCAAGCGTAAGAGCAGGTTTACCCATATGGGTTGGACCACCAACTAATAATGCCTCTGGTTGGCACGCGAGTAATTCTGCTGGTTTAGTTTTTTTAGTTCTAAACAGAAGGGCTTCATGCCCTCCCTCTTGTAGTTGCTCTGCCATGAATTCTGCTAATTGTTTTGTATTTCCGTACTTACTATCATACAAAATTGCGATTTTCAATTCATTCACTTTTTTTTGTTATTAAGAATATTAACATCAAAAAAATACTATTATGAAAACAAAAGGATTGGAAAAATCGAGCTAAATATGATCGACAAGATATAAATCAATAAACTAGCGTGATAACGGGGCAATAATTTAAGAGCTGTGTTAGATGTTTGATTTCTAAAAAGAGTTATGTTTGCAGTTATTAATAGGATAAACGAAAGGCTGAACCCTATCAAGGCAATCATTCCAAGTTTAAATAACACTAGTAAGATCGCAAATCCTATGTT
>JAHQWY010000178.1 GCA_029856445.1 Promethearchaeia archaeon | reverse complement strand
TTTCCTTTTATTAATATGTCCTACGAATAAAACTATTTTATCACTATTTTTAATATTAAATATTTCTCTGATATCTTTGTCTGGAGTTTTTGTATCTAAATTGATCCCTGTGGGAGTAACTCTTACTTTATTCTTAGGTAGTTTTATCTTTTTTGTATATTTGAGAAAGGAATTCCCATAAACTGTTATAAAATGGGCAGCCAAAAATGCAAGTTTCCCTATGGTTCTAAAAAAAATTTTGAAAAACACATCTAATACATTAGACACTTTAAAAGAATAGGAAGGGATTGTATCCATAGTGAGAATTAATTTTTTTTTTCTAAAAAACAAGATTTTTAACAAGCAGATTATAAACGTATTAGGATAGAAGGGAACCCAAACATGTATTATATCATTTTCCTTTAACATTTTCCAACTTTTTTTAAAGAACTCCCAATTAATAGGAATAGGCCAAATATAACCTGAAGATTTCGTCCAGATGGGATATGTTAACAGATTAATTCCTTTAAAATTATCATAATGTCTAGATTCTTTTCTTTTTATTTCTGATTTTTTTCTTGGCGTTAAAATTGATACAATGTAATCTTTTTCCTTTAAGATATTCATTATGGCAGAAATTGGTCTTCTGATGTGAATACCTGTATTCACAAAACATATTCTTTTGTATTGTTTGCTCACAAATAAGGAAAGGAATTATGAAATATTTATATTATTCTTTTTAAATTCATTATATCTAACTATTTTTTATCGCTTTAATTAAGACAATCGGATTAATATGTTTTAAAAAGTTAATTGGTACAAATCTTGTTCTTATAATTTCAAATCGTAAACCAATTTTCTTCTTGATCACTCTCCAATCAAAGTTTTTATGTCCAGTCGCTCTCGAATATTCTTTATGACCTCTATATTCAGGTCTTAATTGTGGTCTTTTAAAAATGACAATTCGAATCAGTTCTTTTAAACTATATTTAGGTCTTTTAAAATTAACCATTTTCCCAATTAAAGTTCTTATTAATAAAGAAATACCAATTTCAACAGGAAGAGTGCAGATTAATATTCCGTTTCTTCTTAAAACGCGAAAAATTTCATTAATAAATTGATTTGGATTCTTTACATGCTCTAAGACTTCAAGACAAAAAACTAAATCAAATTTATTATCTCTAAATGGTAATGCTTGACCATCCGAGCAAGCTAAATTAATTTTTTTAACATTTTTTAATTTGTTAACAACTAAATTCTTTGATTCTCTAATAAATTCTTCATTTATATCATTAGCAACAATTGATCTTGCATAGTGATTCAAGGTTGGTAAAAATGGTCCATCAGCACATCCAATATCGAGAATTCGGGAATGTTCTGAAAATTTTATGTATTTTAATGAAAAAATAAAAGGAAGATAAGCATAATATCTAATTAGAAATGATTTGGAGTTATACAAATAACAAGAGTATTGATCTTTTAAAGATTCATCCACCTTACTCTCTACTGGGACCCTAATAATCCTATATTTTTCCTTCGATTTCATATTAAATAACTATTGAGTAATTTGCTTTTATTTAATGTTTGTCAGTCTCTATTTGCCATTCATAAGTTTTTCTTAAGCCTTCATCAATAGGAACTTGAGGAGAGTAATTTAAAATTTTTGTTGCTTTTGTAATATCTGCATGAGTTATATCCATATCTCCTTTTTTCTTTTCTTTATAACTAACTTTCTTAGGCTTATTTGCGAGTTCATACATTTTATTTACTAATAGATTAATGCTTATTGGATTAGACCAACCTAAGTTAAATGCTTGACCTGAAGATTCTGTTTTTTCAGATGCTAATACTAATCCATTAATGATATCGGAAACGTAAGTAAAATCTCTTAATTGTTCTCCATCTCCGTATATTACTATTTCTTTATTTTGTAATACTAGATTGAAAAATTTTCCCACAACCATGTCTGGTCTTCCCCTTGGCCCATAAACAGAGTAAAATCTAAGTGAGGTTATAGGCATTGAATACTCTCTAAAATAATAATCAGTATAAATTTCACCACATAATTTTGAAATGCCATATGGACATATCGGGTTTTTTGGATGATCTTCATCAACAGGCGTATAAGTAGGGTTACCATAAACAGTAGAAGATGAGGCAAAAACAAACTTTTTTATCTCTATCTTTCTAGCAAATTCTAATAGATTCACCAATCCGACTACATTATTTCTTGTAACTTGTTCAGCATTATGCATCGAATACTGTACTCCTGCATGGGCAGCAAGATGGAAGATAATATCAATATCATTTGAAATTTTACTGTAAAGAGAGTCATCCAGTAAATCACCTTTAATTATCTCATAATCTTTTGAAATTTCATGATTTTGAGAAACTTTTGCAAGATTTTTTTCTTTTCCTGAATAATAACATTCATTAAAATTATCAATTACAATAATATAATTATCTTTTTTTATGAGTGTTTCAAAAAGATGAGTTCCTATAAACCCTGCTCCTCCTGTAATTAAAATCTTCTTATTTTTTAGCATATTGGTTATTTTCTCTGATATAAATAGATTAATAGTAAATAATTTTTTATTAATTATTAATTCTTCTTATATTCCAAATCAATTTAGAATCAATCTAATTATTTTGATAGGAGATTCTCAAAATTCTTAGCAAAGAAATATAATTCTCTGATAAAATTCAAGATAAAATATATTAGGGATAGCTCCTTAGATTTATAATACTAAAAAAACCATCAAATTACTAATGATACAATTAAATAAATATTTACTTAATAAAATAGACTTATTTTTTATATTACGGAATATTTAAACAAATATCAAAAATTTGTTTATAAAATTAATAAAAAAATTACAAGAATACGCTTTATTAATTTTTGATGGGGTTTAAATATTGAAAACTAAATTGCCATCCGAGAAATCAGATTACAATACAAAAAAACTCAATGCAAAAAACAGTAATATGAATTACCTTTTTCCTAGTTTAAAAATTGGAATAGTTATTCCTGCTTATAACGAAGGACTGAACATCGGAGAAACTTTAGCTCAAGTCCCAAAAAAAATATCAGATAAATTAGAAATTATTGTAGTGGATGATGGTTCATCTGATAATACAAGTGAAGAAGCTAATAAATTCGATATTACACTTATAAAACACCCTAAAAACCGAGGAAATGGAGCTGCTACTAAGACAGGATTAGAATATTGCAGAGAAAACGAATTTGAAATAGCAATTATACTAGACGCTGATGGTCAGCACGATCCAAAATATATTAGTGATTTTATAAAACCAATAATGGAAGATAGTATAGATTTTGTCATAGGTAATCGATTCCGTCATCACTATGATATGGATGTTAATAGAAAATTATGTTCAAAACTAATGACTGCTTTTTATTTTTTGTTTCTACGCAAAAAAATAGCAGATCCTACAAATGGATATAGAGCGTTATCTTCCAAACTACTACAAGAAATAGAATTTGAATCTGAGTATTCATTGACACAAGAAATGCTTTTTAAAGTTGTACCTCATTATAAATATAAAGAACTTCCAATTCAAGTAAATCCCAGAGACCATGGAGAATCCTTTATTAAAATAAAGAATTATTTACTCAAAATTGTTTTACTCTTTATAAAATTCTATATTTTTCCCAAAATCAAAGGAATAACTCACAAAATTTTAAGTGAGGAATTCAGAAATAGAGTTAAAACATATTATTTGAAAACTTAAAATAATTTCACCTTAATTCTGTAATTTATTTCTGTAATTTATACAAATCCTTATATTTCAAGGTATTGTAAATATTTTTAAGAAGAAAGTCTATGTTTCATATATGGGAAATAATACTTAATTCGTGAGAAATAACATGGATAAACAACGAATTTTAAAGGAAGCTCAAAAAATTGCTAAAGAATTTTCTTTTTGGATGGTTTCTGGAAATATTGCTCATTTATATGGATATGTTTATGAAACTCCAGAGAAAAAATATGAATTAGAGATAAAATTTGATGAAACTTTTCCAAATAAACCTCCTCAATTGTTGTATCATGATGAGATTAAGGAATTATTAGGAGAAATTCAATTAGAAAAATATAAACATTGGACACCAGAATCTAAAGTAATTGAAATCATCAATGAGCTTAACTTTAAAATTCAAGAAGCCCTACAAATTCCTAAACCAATATCAGAAGAAGAATTAAGTCCCATAAAGAATAGCGAAAAATCTAACGATTTTGTAGAACTTGAAGAATATATCACTCCAGATCTAAATGCTTACCCTCCAGACTATCAAATAGAAGAATATATAATACCTTCAGAATCTGATGAGAATATATTTCATTCTGAGCAAGCATCAGATGATTTAACGGAAAGCACTGATGAATTCTCTAATGATCAACCTTTTTATGATGGAACTGAAGAACCAAGCTTAGAATTGAAAACAGAATTAGGATTAATTCAACAAGAGTATGCTTATGATCAAATAGGTTCAAGTTATTCTCAAATTAGTGTTTATATTACAATTACACTTTCAAAAACCTTTATTATTGCTGTTGATTTCACTAAATTTCCTGAAAAGCCAAAAATTTCATTACCTAAGGAGGTTAAAGATATTTTAAAAGACCCAAATACTTCATTGACTACATTGAGCAATTGGAAGTCAAAAAAAGCCCCTCATATTGTAGAAGTATTACGTGAGTTAGAAAAGAAACTTTATTTCATCAAAGATATAGAATCTCAATACAAAAATATATCTGGAGAATATCGATGTACAAAAACTCCAGATAATCTAACAATTATAGAGGTACATTTACTTACTTATGGATTTAAGGAATATTCAGTAAACGTAGATTTAGAACCCTATCCTAAATCCCCTAAAATAGAATTACCTTTTGAACTTCAACAAATTATTGATACTCCAATTCAAGAATTAAATGCTTATAAAAATTGGATAGATAATGAGTCTGATGTAGTAGATATAATAAGAGAAATTTCTTGGTTAGTAGATAAGAATTCTCGAATCAATTTTGAAATTGATCTTTTAAAAGATCATTATAAAAACATAAAATATGAGACCTCAACTGCAATTTTATATGTTGAAATGAAAGGAAAAATGAAGACTGAAGATCTCACATTTGAATTTCAAATTAATTTACCTCCTGATTATCCCATGAAGATGCCAGACGTAAAAGTAGTGAATGAATTTGAAATAGAGGCTCATGAAAAAATAAAAAATGACTTACATACCTCATTTAATGACTTTTTTAAAGAATGGACACCTTTTAGCTATCTTGTTGATTTATTTAATTTAATTTCAAAGAAAATTTTCGAAGTATCTGTTGTATCATGTGTAATATGTCATAGAATTGAATGTCCGAGTTGTACCAAAAAGATTGCTGGTGAGGATAGTTGCCATTCAGAGTGCCCACATTGTAATAGAGTATACCATCACCACTGTTGGGAGCAAACAATACAGTCATTTGGCAAATGCGGTTTCTGTCTTAGATAAAGACATCAAAAATTAAAGCTATAATAAAATACGACTATTAATTTCATACTTTTTAATTTTTTCTTAAATTTAATGATTCTTAGATGCAAATTTAAATAGTCTTCATTAAATTTTTTAGTTTAAACTTCTTATTATAAACATTCACATTTTTAACAAGATGATTTTCGTGGAATTATTAGAGAAGAAGCTAAATCTACCAGAATTAGAAGAAAAAGTATTAAAATTTTGGGAAGAAAAAAAGATATATTCATTGATTAGGAAAAAAGAAGAAGGAAAGGAAACTTGGAGATTTATTGATGGACCTCCTTACACTACAGGTTCAATTCATCTTGGAACTGCTTGGAATAAGATTCTTAAAGATTATCTGATAAAGTATAAAAGAATGAAAGGCTATAGAGTAACAGACACTCCAGGATACGATACGCATGGTTTACCGATAGAGGTTCAAATGGAAAAGGAGCTGGGAATAGAAAACAAGCAACAAATTTATGAGTATGGTGTTGACAAATTCATTCAGAACTGTAGGGAATTTGCACAAAAGAATTTAGTAATAATGAATGAACAATTCAAAAGATTAGGGTGTTTCTTTTGGGACTGGGATAAACCCTATATTACCTTTAAAAATAGTTATATTGAAGGAATTTGGTGGACATTAAAGAAGGCCTGGGAGAATAATTTACTCTATCAATTTTATAGGCCTTTAAATTGTTGTCCTCGATGTGCTACTGCTCTTGCTAAACACGAACATGAATATAAAAACATAATAGATGTTAGTTTATTCCTTAAAATAAAATCTGTTGATTTAAAAGATACTTATTTTATCATCTGGACTACAACACCATGGACTTTAGTTGCCAATGAAGCAATAATGGCTAATCCTTTTGCTGAATATGCTAAAGTAAAGATTGAAGATTTAGATGAATATTGGATTTTAGGTAAAAATGCAATAGTACATCTAATTTCAGGAGAATTAGGATACACATATAAAATTGTACAAGATTATATTGGTGAAGATTTAGAGGGAATGAAATATATACATCCATTAATAGATGAAGTTCCTTATCAGAAAGAATTAGAAAAAGAAAGTGAAAAGGTTCATACTATAATTTTATCTGATGAATATGTTTCAGCTTCTGAGGGTGTTGGGTTAGTCCATTCCGCTCCCGGACATGGTCCTGAAGATTTTGAAGTAGGTGTAGCAAATAATATACCTGTATTCAACCCAGTAGATATAAGGGGGATCTATACTAAAGAAGCTGGTATTTATGAAGGTAAATTTGTGTTTGATGCTAATACTGAAATTTTAGATTTACTAAAGAAAAAGGGAACTCTTATATTCACCAGTGAAATAGAACATGAATATGCTCATTGTTGGAGATGTGATTCAAAATTAGTTTATAGAGCCACAAATCAATGGTTTTTTAAAACAGAAAGTCTTGTACCAGAACTACTAGAAAAAAATAGTGAAATTTATTGGGTTCCAGATTGGGCAGGAAATAGATGGTTTAAAAGTTGGTTAAGTACTTTAAAAGATTGGTGTATATCTAGACAACGATTTTGGGGGATACCACTAAGTGTTTGGATATGTGACAATGAGGATTGCCATGATGTTAACGTAATAGGGTCGTCAAAAGAATTAAAAGAGTATTCTGGAGAAATTCCTGAAGATTTACACCGTCCTTGGATTGATCAAGTAACTTGGGAGTGCAAAAAATGCGGTAAAGGCACAAAAAAAAGAATTCCAGACATTTTAGATGTTTGGCTGGATTCTGGTTCGGTTGTATGGGCTGCCCAGGAAGTTTATGACGGTAAAAATCATTATGATACATGGATTCCCGCAGATTTCATACTTGAGGGAAAAGACCAAATTAGGGGATGGTTTAACACCTTGTTATGCAGTGCAATGGTATCCTCTAAGCGTAAAAACTATGATGCTTGCTATATGCATGGATGGACTTTAAGGAATAGGCTTAAAATGAGTAAATCGAAAGGTAATCAAATCTTTCCTGAGCATTTGATTGAAGGGACATTGGACGAACTTGAAAAAAATAAATCCTACTCAAAAATAAAAGGGATTGAGACATTTCGCTTTTATTCAGTAGGGGTAACTCAACCAGGGCGTGATTTTAATTTTAATACAAAAGAATATGCAGACACTTTTAAAGTCATTAATACAATTTGGAATGTATATGTATATACAAGTGAAAAATTAAATTTAGCCGA